>CAZRIQ010000097.1:0-7380 GCA_964600175.1 uncultured Melioribacter sp.
GAAGCATAAATCCGGCAGCAATAGAAAAAAGATCAAGTATTACAATGTTCTTCCATGACAAGGAATAAAACACATTCAGAATTATATATATACCCACAATTAAAATAAAACTGAAGTTCAGTTCCCATATTGCCGCAATTAATAGTACAAGCAAAAAAACAATTACAATCGATGCCGAACGTTTCGTTATTTGCCCACTTGCAATCGGTCGGTTTCGTTTTATCGGATGGAGACTATCTCTCTCGGCATCAACAAGATCGTTAAAAACATAGACTATACTCGAAGCAATTGAAAAGCAGATAAATGCCCAAATTGATTTCTCGCTGTAGTCTACGGCTAAAAATTGTTTTGAAAATATCAGCGGGACAAAAACAAACGAGTTCTTTAACCAGTCGAACGGACGTAATAGTTTGATATACGGTATTAAATTAAAAGACTGCTGATTCTTCATATATTCCAAAATGTTGTTTTAAAACCTCAACCATCTCGCCGAGTGTAACATAATTATTTGCTGCTTTAATAAGAACCGGCATTAAGTTTTTTCCATTTACGGCTGCTTCACCGATTTCTTTCATACTCTCTTGAACAAGCCCGTCATTCCTCGACGATTTTAATTCCGAAAGTCCTTGTCGTTGTTTCTTTTCTACTTCGGGAGAAATAGTTAAAATCGGTATGTCGATTTTTTCTTCTTCCTCAATAAACTCATTAACTCCTACGACAAACTTTTCTTTCTTCTCCAATTCCTTTTGATACCTGTATGCAGAATTAGCAATCTCCTTTTGGAAATAACCGGCATCAATTGCCGGAATAACACCGCCTAACGCATTGATCTCATCAAAGATTTTCTCTGCGTCTTGTTCCATTTTGTTTGTTAACGATTCAACAAAATAGCTTCCGCCGAGCGGATCGGCCGTATTAATGACGCCGGTTTCATAAGCTAAAATCTGCTGAGTCCTAAGTGCAATTTTAACTGCTTTCTCGCTTGGAAGCGCTAAAGTTTCATCCATAGAATTTGTATGAAGCGATTGCGTTCCGCCCAAGACTGCAGCCATTGCCTGAAACGCAGTTCGTATAATATTGTTTTCAGGCTGTTGGGCAGTTAAAGTACAGCCGGCTGTTTGTGTATGAAATCTCAACCACCATGAGCGCGGATTTTTTGCTCCGTACTTTTCTTTCATTCGTTTCGCATAAATCCTTCTCGCTGCACGGTACTTCGCTATCTCTTCAAAGAAATCAAGATGCGAGTTAAAGAAGAATGAAATCCTCGGTGCGAAAGAATCGATATCCATTCCTCTTTCTATACACGCTTCAATGTATGCGAATCCATCTGCAAGAGTATAAGCCAATTCCTGTATAGCAGTTGAACCTGCCTCTCTTATGTGATAACCGCTTACAGACACCGGATTCCATTGCGGAACTTCGTTTGTACAAAACTCAATCATGTCGGTAATGATTCGCATTGAAGGACGCGGCGGGAAAATATATTCTTTCTGTGCAATGTATTCTTTTAGAATATCGTTCTGAAGAGTCCCTCGTAGTTTGTCAAATGCAACGCCTTGCTTTTGAGCGACGGCAAGATAAAATGCAAAGATCATTGCTGCCGGCGAGTTTATGGTCATTGAGGTCGATACTTGTTCAAGCGGAATGCCGTCAAACAAAGTTTCCATATCTTGCAAAGAAGAAACAGCTACACCGCAAATTCCAACTTCGCCTAGACTTAATTCGGAATCGGAATCCCAGCCCATTAAAGTCGGCAAATCGAAAGCAACAGAAAGCCCGGTTTGACCATGATCTAAAAGGTATTTAAATCTTTTGTTTGTATCTTCGGGCGAGCCGAAACCGGCAAACTGCCGCATCGTCCAAATTTTACCACGGTACCCGTTAGGGTGTATGCCTCTTGTAAAAGGATATTCTCCCGGAAATCCAACATCGTTTAAGAAATCTTTCCCATCCAGATCGTTGGGATCATAAACAGGTTTGACTTCTTCTCCGGATACTGTCGTAAACTTGAAATCTATGTTCGAGGAATCGTTTAGTTTTTCCTCAAAAACTTTTTTTGCTTTTTTATAATTTTCAGAAGACATCACTATTTCCTTTATTTAAAAAACCAAATGTTGGTTGAAAGTAAAATATAAAACGGATTACGTCCTTCCAAATCGTTTATCAAATTCTTCAAGGGGAATTTTAACGACTATCGGTCTGCCATGCGGACAAACGTACGGCATCGAAGTAGCAAACAATTGGTCAACTAAAATTCTCATTTCTGTTTCATTTAGTCTATCGCCTGCTTTTATAGCAGCTTTACATGAAAATGATTTTGCAAGATTGTCCGATATCTCAAGACCTTTTTCCTGTTGATTCTTCCTATACTCATCGATTATTCCCAAAAGAGTTTCTACTTCTGTTCCTACAACAACATCGGACGGAACGCCGACAATTTTTACGGAATTCTTCCCGATAAATTTAATTTCAAAACCGAGTTTAACAAGGTAAGGGTCCAATTCTTTAATAAGTTCCAAATCTGCAGGATCAACCTTTAGTGTTTGGGCAAAAAGCAGTTGCTGCGAAAAAGGCATATTAGCATTGAAAGATTTAATAGCTTTTTCATAAAGTATTCTCTCATGAGCTGCATGAAAATCTATGATCATCAAACCACTTTTTATTTGAGAAAGAATATATTTATTATGAAGCAGTACAATAAAAGGCGATTCCATACTTCCTGATACACTTTCATCGGATCCGATGTGAAAAACTTCTTTAGGACCTTTCTCATCGAACGGGGATTCAACTTCGGAGCCCGGCGCGGTTGATTTTATTTCCTTATTAAGTCCACTAAATAACCTGTCAATATCTTGATCCGAGAAAAACGCTTTTTTATTTCTCTCTCCGTTGTTTATATTGAAAATCGGACGGTCGGATATATCACCTTTCTCAGATTTTCTAAAATCAATAAAACGGAGTTTATCGGTACCGGCATCACCGCTTTCGTTTCCAAAACTAACGGATGGAACAAGGTCGAAATTCCCGATTCCCTTTTTTACAACTGCCTGCACGTAAGTGTAAATTTCCTTTTCGTCGTCGAACTTAATTTCAAGTTTGGAAGGATGTACATTTACATCAATTTTTTTAGGATCGATCTTCATAAATATAACAAAGAAAGGATAGTCGCCTTTCTCCATAATATTTTCAAACGAAGTGAATACAGAATGGTTAACAATTCTACTTACCACGTATCTGTTGTTAAGATAAAAATACTGCTCGCCCCTACTTTTGCGCAGATAAGTCGGCTTACCGATATAACCGTACAAACTAATGTAATCGGTTATTTCCTTCACTTCGAAGACTACATCCAAAATGTTTTCTGCAAAAACCGATTTCATTCTTTCATCAAAAGAACCGGCAGGATAATCAAATAATAAATCATCATCGTTATATAACTTGAATGTAATTTCGGAATAGCTAAGCGCAATTCGCCTAAATGTTTCGATTATATGTTTAAGTTCAGTCGAATTGCTTTTTAAGAAGTTCCTTCTTGCCGGTGTATTATAGAACAAATTTTTTATAGCGACGGTAGTCCCTTTCGGAAAAGAACCTTTCTCGGTAGTGATGTTTCCCGTTTCATCAATTTTTAGAGAAGTCCCGATTTCGTCATTCTCTCTCTCGGTTCTGAGTTCGAAAACACTCACAGCGGCAATTGAACTTAGAGCTTCTCCCCTAAATCCCAAGGTCATAATCGCTTCCAAATCTTCAATTGATGAAATTTTGCTTGTTGCATGTCGTTGAATGGAAAGAACAGCATCTTCTTCAGACATTCCTTCCCCGTCGTCGGAGACTTGGATTAAAGTTTTTCCCGCCCCTTTAATGTATATTTCAACCGTTTTTGCACCGGCATCAATGGAATTTTCCATCAATTCTTTTACAACGGATTCCGGTCTGTTAACCACTTCTCCTGCAGCTATTTTATTAGCCAAATTTTCTGGCAATATCTTGATTTTCTGCACTTTGATTAAACCTTTAGTTCTTTACAAAGATAATAACATTTTTGAACTAATTCTTTTTAATATAGGTAAGTAATGTGAAGTCTGTGAAATCTTTGGATTCGGATAAATACCAGGTATTTAAATCTATAGCTGGGAATAAGGTATCACCCTCAACGGAAAGTTTCATCCGGGATAAAATTATTTTGTTGGCTATCTTTATTGCTTCATTAAAAATTTTGCCACCGCCTATGAAAAACACTTTAGAAAATTTTCCCCTTTCACAAAATTCTATCGCTTCTTTTATCGAGCTAAAAGTAATAATGCCTTCTCTATCAATTTTCTTGTATGTTATAACAATATTGGTTCTTTCTTTAAGAGGATTGCCGATGGTTTCAAACGTCTTCCTACCCATTATAACCGGAAAGCTAAGTGTAGTTTTTTTGAAGTGGTTAAGTTCTTTTTTAGAATGCCAGGGAATCTCGTTCTTACTACCTATAATATCATTACTCGAAACGGCTGCAATTATTATCTTTTCCAAATCAACTCATTTACTTTGAAAGTGTAACCGAAATGTAAGATTTTCTTCCGGGTTCTACATTAGCTATGACGGTCGTGTCGCTGTAACCTGTCAATCTTAAAAAAACACTATATGAACCGGGAAGAAGATTCAGAATACTATCCGGAGTAATTCTGCTTGTATATACATAGTTAAAGTAGATATCCGCACCTGCCGGTGTAGAACCTATATAAAGTGAGCCTTTAGTTTTATCGTTTGCAAAATCAACCACCCCATCTCTGCAGGAAAAGATGCATGAAACGAATAACACTGCTATAACAAAAAATACCTTCCGCATGATAAAATCCCCCCAGATTTTGGCCGAATATTACTTTTTCTCTGAAGTAATACAATCCAAAATTTCAGTACAGGAGAATCTATCATTTTTATTACCAGGGAACTTTCAGATTTATTCTTTCCAATTTTTCTTCAAATTCCATTCTTTCAAGATTTTGCTTCAAGGAACCGTCATCTCTCTTATTTAACCAACCAAATTCATCAGCCATTTTCATTGCTTTATCTTGCTCACCGTTGGCTAGACAACTCATCACAGCAAGTTCAAGCTTGGAAAATGAAACTGCATTTATTGCGTAATCATTGAATGCTTCCCATGTAAACGGAACCCACCTTTTTACTATCTCATTACCTATCACCTGGGCATAATTTCGAATCTCGAGCTGTGCATGAGAGTCCATCCTTAACTCCAAAAAATGCAACAAGTTATGCAGATTGACCTTCCAGTATGCTTCGGTGTAAGTTGAAAGAAGGAGGTCTTTTCTTGCTTGCTCCCTTGCTATTCCATGTTCTATTCTTTTATCATAAATTTTTCGTGAAAGATTCTGTAATTCAAGCTCTTCATCGGAAAACTTGCTGCCAAGTTTGGGATCAAGATACCCTTCGCTCCCTTGCCTGTTCGATTTTGACTGTATTCTCCATTCATCCGGCTTTGTAGTCAGTGTAGCGTTAATCGCAATGGAATACCTCGTTGAGTATTCATTAACATTTGCCGTTCTATGCCTGATCCATTGTCTCCAGCAATCCATTGGAACGCGCACATGGAATTTTATCTCACACATCTCAAAAGGAGTTGTATGGCAGTGTCTCATTAAGTATCTAATCAAGCCACGGTCTTCCCTAACCTTCTTTGTCCCCTTACCGTATGAGACCCTTGCCGCCTGAACAACGGACTGGTCCGAGCCCATATAGTCGACAACCCTTACAAACCCATCGTCGAGAACTTTAAACGGTTTACCAAGAATTTCATCTAGCTCTTGAACCCGCACAGGTTCAAGATTTTCAAAAGTTTTATCTTCCATAACTTCCTTTGTTAAATCAATGTTATTAAACGATAGGTATTCACTTTTTCAAAATGCGGAATGAAGATAAGAAAATAACCAGATAATTCTAAAATTTATTTTTTGCTGCTTAACTTTTGGAATGCCTGTACTAAATTACTTTTCGTTTCGAGCAAGTCATGGGAAATAACTTTGACTTCACCTATTACAGGCATAAAATTGGTATCGCCGTTCCACCTCGGTACAATATGATAATGTAAATGCTCATCTATCCCAGCTCCGGCAGCTCTTCCCAAATTCAACCCAACATTGTAACCTTGCGGTTTCATACATATATCTAATGCTTTAATTGAAAGCTTTATTTCACCCATCATTTCAATTATTTCATCATCGGATAATAAATTGAAATCAGAGATGTGTCTGTTGGGAATGACCATCAAGTGTCCGCTGTTGTAAGGATACAAATTCAGCATTATATAAGACAGTTTTCCCTTATAAACAACCAGAGATTTTCTGCTTTTAATATCGTCCGATACAAAATCGCAGAAAATACATTTCGAAGATTTTTTAGCATTCTTAAAAGAATCAATATAAACCGAACGCCATGGAGACCAAAGTTTTTTCATATCTACTATTTCAAAACAAAAAAGCGGAAATCCCTTCCGCCCTTAGATTCCCAAAAATTATTCCTCTTCTTCTTTAGACTTTTGATACTCTTCAATTATTTTCGCTTCTACATCTTTCTGGACTTCTTCGTAGTGCGAGAATTCCCTTGTGTGCATTCCCCTGCCGGAAGTCAAACTTCTTAACTGGGTAGAATACCTGTATAACTCTGCAAGAGGAACTTTAGCTTTTATTACTTGGAAAGGTCCTTCGGAATCCATTCCAAGTATTTTACCTCTTCTACTTGAAATGTCGCCCATAACATCGCCCATGAATTCTTCCGGAACTTTTATCATGATGTTGTAAATCGGTTCCAGGATTACCGGTTTGGCATCCATAAAACCTTTCTTGAATGCCTGTGAAGCTGCAATCTTGAAGGAAACTTCGTCGGAGTCGACAGCATGGAAAGTTCCATCAAACAAAGTTACTCTTACATCTATCACTTTACTGCCTGTTAATATTCCTCTCTCAATAATATCTTTCAATCCTTTTTCAACTGCAGGGATAAATCTTCCCGGAACAACCCCGCCGACTATTGCATCGACAAATTCGAACCCGGTACCGCGGGGCAACGGCTCAAGCTTAAGATGAACATGACCATACTGACCTCTTCCACCGGATTGCTTTTTATGCTTGTATTCTGCATCCTGACAAGTACCTTTTATAGTTTCCCTGTACGGAATTCTCGGCTCGACAAGTTCAACATCAACATTGTATCTATCTTTTAAAAGTTTTGTTGCCAGCGATAACTGCAACTCACCTTGTCCCGAAATAATTGTTTGTTTTAATTCAGGGTCGAATCTCACTCCAAGTGTCGGATCTTCTTCATGAACAGTATGCAGCCCGGTAGAAATTTTGTCTTCATCCCCTTTGGATTTCGGTTTTA
>CAZRIQ010000098.1:0-7337 GCA_964600175.1 uncultured Melioribacter sp.
GATTAATTTGTGAACAATCAAGTCGGGAAATCGGCGAATCGGCGAGGTGAAGTGAGTGTAGTATTTGAACCCCAATCCGTAATGCCCTATGTTTTTTGTAGAATATACCGCTTTCGCCATCGACCGTATTGCAATTTCATTTACTACTGCTTCTTCTTCCGTTCCTTTAACTTCGTCCAGCAATATCTGGAACTGCCTTGAATTATTAGCGGCTTTCGGATCGAATGAGTAACCTAACGATTTTACAAACTTTGAAAACTCTTCGATCTTTTCTTTATCCGGCAGATCATGAACGCGGTAGACAAAAGGAACCCGTTTTTTGTTCTCCGACGAATTTATATGTGTGGCAATTATTTGATTGGCAAGAAGCATAAACTCTTCGATTAGGTTATGACTCTCTTTTGTCCCTTTAATTTTAATATCAATCGGCGTTCCGTCTTCGCCAAGATTAAATTCAACTTCCGGTGTGTGGAAATTAATACTGCCTTTTTTAATTCTCTTTTTTCGAAGAGTCTTTGCAAGTTCATTCAGCAAATTAATTTCTTCGAAATATTCTCCTTTACCGGCGTCTATAATTTCCTGTACTTCGTTGTATGTAAATCTTCTCTTGCTGTTTATTACCGATTTTTTAATCTCGTATGAAATTACTTTCCCTTTCGGCGTCATCTCCGAAATAACCGAATATGTTAGCCGGTCTTTTCCCAGGACGAGCGAACAAATATCGTTTGATAATTTTTCCGGCAGCATCGGTATAACTTTGCCTACTATGTAAACACTGGTTCCCCTGCTTTCTGCCTCGTTAAAAATAGGGGAGTCAAGGGTAACAAAATAACTGACATCGGCAATGTGAACGCCAAGTGAATAATTTCCATTTGAAAGTTTGTTAATTGATACGGCATCGTCGAAATCTTTTGCATCGTCCGGGTCAATTGTGAAAATGGTCTTGTCTCTCAAGTCCAATCTCTTTTTGATTTCGCTTTCGGGAATTTCTGCCGAAAAAGATTGAGCCTGTTTCATAACATCTTTTTTGAATTGATAAGACAAGCCGTATTCTCTTGCAATCGCAGCAATCTCAGCATCATAAGAACCGGCTTTGCCAAGGACTTCTAGGATAACTCCCTCTGGGTTTACAAGGTGAGATTTCCACTCTATTTCGCCGACAACTACTTTGTCGCCTATTTTTGCATTTTTTAAATCTCCACTCGCAACATAGATATCGCGGTGAAATTTTTCGTCACTCGGTTCAACAAAATAAAATGATTTGGATTTTCTGAGATTCCCGATAATCTCACTATGTTCTCTTTCGACGATATTTACTATTTGTCCCTCGACGTTTTTCCCGTATTTTTTTGCGAGCAGGGAAACCTCAACAGTATCACCGTCCAGCGCCGTGTGCAGATACTTGCCGGGTACAAAAACATCTTTAAGATTACTGTTTTGAAGGGCTACGAAACCGTAATCGCCGTCGTTCATAACTTTAAGCTTGCCGGTTAATTTCCCCTCTACCTTTCTATTCAACACATATCGTTTGCCGAGTTTTATAATTACACTTTCTTCCTGCAACTTGTGCAGAAAAAATTTTAACTCGGCATACCCGTGCTCGTCAACAATGTTAAGCCTTTTTGCCAGCTCTTTCGTTTTGATCTTAATATCCGGGTGGTTCGTAAAAAATGCTTTGATTTTCTTTTTCATTAAAACTCGAATCTATATTTAAGTCCCATTTCGTTAATTTTTTCATCCAACCCGTATGTTTGAAGAACCGGGTCTTTTCTTTCAAGCCTAATTAAAAAGTGAGGATTGAAAAGGTATTCTACTTTAATATTGGCTTTGCCGAAGTTTTGGAAAAGCTCAGATGTGCCGCCGAAACTGTAACGCAGGTTTTGTATCCTGCCGGATAAAGTAAACTTGGTGTATTCACCGGATTGAGTGAATGTTATATTGTTTACAAGGTCGCCGACTGCCGAGTTAACGAAACTCGTCAAAATCGAACCGAGGAATGAAGTAGCAGTGTCGCCGATCGCATTTGTTTGTCCGGCAACTTGTGCTTTATCCTGTGCAGTAAGATCATCTTTGAATTTACCGATAAGTATGAAAGAGAATGCATCGGCATAGTCGTATTGAGGATCGCGTACATCGTTTTGAATATTTCTTGCCCCTACATAAACTCCAATACTTTCAGGATTGCTTGCCAGGTTTTTGCCTAGTTCTTCGAGCGGTCCTCTAATTTTAATTTTTACCGCAACATCCTGCGGAGTCGATGTCGGGTCACGCGGGTCGGTATATTCGCTTGTATATGTTGCAACAATATCGAGGTAAGGATTATAGATATCGCTTTCAAAACGGAGGTAGCCGGTTGCGTCGAATGTTCTAAAGAACTCGAGTTTCGATCCTTGAAGCAGTTCAAATGCTCCCTGTGCTCGTTTTAATCCGTTTATACTTTGCAACTGCAATTCGCCGTCGGCTTCAACCACAAGTTTTTGATTGACGGCTTGTGATAAGATAAATACTATTTTTGCGGAATTTTCCACTTTGATATTTAAGTCGTAATCAAAAATACTTTCCGATATACTTTCGATGATCTTGGACTTATTCAAATTCTTTTCAGACGTTAGAACTTTTTGAAACCGTAATAATTCTTTATCAACCTTGGTGGTGTCTTCGATGATTCTTATGTCGATATCCTGGTTGCTCTTATTGTAAGTTTGATCGGATGTTGTGAAAACCAAATCGGTATACTTAAGAAGAACATTGCCGGTAAAGTAAGCACGGTTATTCAAAAGTTGAAATCTCCAATCGCCGTCCGTTCCTATTAAAAGATCTCCGTACAAAAGGGGACTTACAATTTTTGATCTCTGCCCGAGTATAGATAATGTTCCGTTCAACCGAATGTCGATGTTTTCCAGGTCAAAACCGTTTAATTTAATTTCTCCGCTGCCGTTTATTGTTCCTCCGTATTTTGCACCGCCCGCATTTTCAACTATTAAACTATCGACGGACAGGGTTTGATTTTTAAATTCCAGCTTCGTGTTAAAACTATAATCGAGATAATTATTTAGTGAGCGAAACCATCCTTGACGAATTCCCAAAACGCCGGAGTACACCGGGTCGGATAACGTGCCGCGTAATTGTACATCGGCTATAAGTAAACCTTTTTGATTGATGATATACGGAATTATGTTTCCCAGCGCACTCAAATTAAAATTGTTCGATTTCAGGTTGAGGTTTATTTCGTCTTTATCCGGTAATCTTTTTTTCACCGATTCGAAACTCAGATCAACCGGAACTGTGCCGTAAATCCATAACTTCGGTTCCTGGTAATTAAGTGTAGTGTCAAGAAACCTGATATCGGACGAAACGATTTTTTTTGAATAATCTATCTTTCCCAAAAGACTTCCAAAGTTAATATTGCCGTAAGTTATATCCTGAAGTTTCAAATCGATGTTGATAACCGGATTTTCATAAGTGCCGCTTATTGTTGCCGTTAAGTTGCCGTTAATCGAAAGGTTGGTAGTTTCTCCGCGCATCAAATAAGCGTTCAGAATCTCGCCGTTTATTTTGTCGGCTGTGAGTTTGACATTTTGAAAATCAGCGCCTTGAATTTTCCCGTCGAGGGTTATTGATGTCGGTCCGCTTTTCATTACAAAGTTTTCAAACCGGAGATAATCCGACGTAAATAAAACTTTAGGGCTTCCTTCATTCGCCCATAAAACACCATTAGAATTTATCAACAGGTTGTTAAAGCTGATCGACTGTTCACCAGGTGTCATATTAAGCTGTCCTTCCGCTTCGAAAGTTACGGCACTATCGATTTCCGCCGAAGTGTTGAATAATAATTTACTCTGGTTGAAAACCATATCCGCTTCTATATCTTTTATGTTACTGCCTGAATAATATCTTTTGGTAGTTACCGATGCCGTGCCGAATATTTTATCGAAAGAGATGTACCTATTGTCGCGTATGAAATTAAAGCTTACGTCCAAATCAGAGAGGTAAACGGTTTTCTGTTTATTCAGGAAAACAAGGTAGCCGAGATTAAGATCCGTATTCATCGAGAAGTTGTTTCCCGAATTTTCCACGCTTCCATTGCCCGAACCCGAAACGTCGAGCTTATCGTTGCCGATTAATCTCGCAATCAACTGAAAGTCTTTGAATTTAAAGTCGAAGTCGAACTTCAAATCTTTCTTTACGACTTCGGGAATATTTTGAATTTCCGGTTCAACTTTGACCGTGTCTTTTAAAACGGAGATCGGATTCATCTCGCTCAACTTTTGTGTTACTGCTTGAGAGATAGCTCCGGACTCATAACTTAAAAGGGAAATTGCATCTTTAGTAGAAAAGTCGCCGTAAATGTTAAAGTCTACAAAATCGGATGAAAGATTAATCTTCTTTTCAGTGGAATCGGTTTTAACACCGAGTTTTATACTTGAGTAATTGATTTCATGGTTTTGAAAGTAAGACGAATCGACACCGAGTGTAAAATCCGCCGTCATCTTGTCCGGGTCAAAATTTTTCCCTTTAGCCGTAAAGAAGAAATTTAAGTCGCTTTCAAATTTTTTGTCGTTCAGATACGAAGCGAGATTTAGATTTGCCGTATGACCGTGAATATTGTACGTTGCAACCGTGTCTTTATCGTACAAAAGATTTCCCGCAAGACTCGCAATATTTTTTCCCGATTTCCCATTTAATATTATATCGATTTCGCTGTTCTTCGCTTTGGAAGAAACAACCAGCTTATCAATTTTGTGACCGTTGAAAGAAGAATTCTCTGCAGAAAAATCTATTGTTGAATTTAGGTCAATGGGATTTACTCCACGTCCGACGAGCGTCCCCTTGGAATTTATTTTTGAATTAATACCTATAACGGGGAAGACATTCAGATTTTCGGTATCAAACTTTATATCATATTCCATTGGTCTAGCTTTAAGATTGAGTTTTGCTTCGGCGTTTATTGATCCGTCCCCTAAATTTCCTTTAAGCTTGGAAGTAAAGTTTATCGGTTCGCCGGAAAATTCCGCATCAACATTTTTCAAATTAAGCTTTGCAAACTTTGGCAGTTTTAAAGTCGGTAGAAGAATATTTACGTCTTTATAATTTATATCGGAGTTTTGAATGGTTGCAGTAATAAAAAGTTTTGATGGTTCATTAAGATTTTGAAGTCTGCCGACTACTTGCAGATGGGTATCATAATAATCAAGCTTCAGTTTTTCTATACTGAAGTCGCCGAACTTTCCTTTAGCTTTTAGCTGAACATTGGGTGTTCCTTTCAGAAGTTCTGTACTTTCAATAAAAGAAGATAGATCGTTAAAGTTGAACGGCGTTGCTTTTAGGTCGATCGACATCGGATATTTTTCAAAATCTTTTAACGATACACCGCCGAATAAATTTAGACTGTCCAACCTTGCATTGATGCTGATAAAGCTGCTGTCGGTTATAAGGTTGAAATTTTTTGCCTGTGCAAATTTTGATGTTATTGCAAATTGACCATTCAGTTCCTGCAGGCTAAATCCGGTGAGTTTAGGATGGAACGAAAGTTCTTTTAAATCAAGAAGATAATCGGAATTGCTTATGTCGATGAAAGACTCTGCAGTTAAATATAAATTTCTAATTCGAAGATCTTCGGAATTAACGATCCGGTAGAATTTATTGCTGTTTCTATTTTTGTAAGTTTGCCTAATAATGTTGATGTTGCGAAGCTGGAGATCGTTTATCTGAATTGTAAAATCGAACTCGCTTTTTATAGTATCACTTTCTTTCGATTTCGATAACTTTGAAAAATTCCACGCACCTGAACTATCCTGTAACAAAGAAATATTTACGTTTTCCATTAAGACTTTTCTAAAGTAAATTTTCTTCAGCAGTAATTGAAGCGGGCTTGTTTTGATTTCGATTCTATCTGCATGGAAAAGTGTATCGTGATCCAGGGTGAGAGACGTATTTCTTAAAAAGAGGGAAGTAAAAACCGTCCCGTCTATCTGTTCGATGTTCAGCTTTCCGTTTAATGATGAATCTGCAATCGCTATTACTTTGTGACGGAGATATTCTCGGAAAGTTTTAGTTTGGGAAAAGCCGAGGAATATTACAAGCAATACAAAAACAAACGCAAAGAACCCGATGAAAGCGTTGACAATCTTTCTGAATAAACTTCGTTTTGGTTTTTTTGCGGGTTCAACTTTAGCCATTGGATTTAAATTTCTGCAAAATTGTATTAATTATATTTGTTGTCGACTGATTATGTGCGAGCTCAATCGTTTCTACTTTACCGCCGTGCGATTCAACTGTTTCTCGACCCACTATTTTGTCTTTCGACCAATCGGAACCTTTGACCAGCACATCCGGGATAAGTTTTCCAATAATAACAGCCGGAGTATCCTCATTAAAAATTGTTACGTAGTCAACCGGTTTTAAACTTGATACAACCAGCGTTCTTTCATGTTCCGGTGTAATCGGTCTAGAGTTTCCTTTGATTCTTTTTACCGATTCGTCGGAATTAACGGCAACGATTAAAATATCGCCGAGCTGTTTTGCTTTAGTAAGATAATCGACATGTCCCGCATGCATAATATCAAACACGCCGTTTGTAAAAACAACTTTTTTATTTGCTGCTTTTAGTTGTTTTCTTACCTCGATCATTTCTTCAATTGTAAGAATGTTTTTTTTCATTTCAATTCCGATTTAACGGCGTTGAATAAAGTGTTTAATTCAATTGGTACAATTCCGACTTCATGGCAAACGATTCCCGCCGCATAATTTGAAAGGTAAGCCGCTTCAAAAATTTCCGCGCCAGCTGTTAAAGCCATAGTTATGGTTGAGATTACCGTGTCTCCGGCGCCGGAGACATCGGCAACTTTACGTGCCTTGGTCGGAATTCTTTTTTCTTTTTTACCTTTCTCAAATAATGCAAGTCCTTCGTCGCCTAATGTAAGAAGGGCGTATTTTGTGTTGAGTCTCTTTACAAGTTTTTGCCCGGCTCCGTTTAAGTCTTTTGCGGATCGGATTCTAATCCCAAGTGCATCTTCGGTCTCTTTCCGATTCGGTTTGAAAACAGTAACATCCCGGTATTCGAAAAAGTTGTGGAACTTCGGATCGACTGTGACAATCTTTTTGTTTTTATTTGCAAGCTTAATGATTTCGTGAATTAAATTTTTTGTTAGAACGCCTTTATTGTAATCTTCCAGAATGATTGCATCGATTTTGGTCATTAACTTTTTAAGCAAGCCGAGGATTTTTCTTTCTGTTGAAGTATTAATGAAGTGAACCTTCTCTTTGTCGATTCTGACAATATGTTGTTCATTTGCGATTACTCTTGTTTTAGCTGTAGTCGGTCTGCCTTTTTCTAT
>CAZRIQ010000099.1:0-7333 GCA_964600175.1 uncultured Melioribacter sp.
ATTATATTTATCCATAATATTCTGAATTCCCTTCTCAACGATTGTTGCCGATGAGCGCGGGTAAATGTAAGGCTGGTCGATTTTGTAAAGATCGTACATCGGCGTAACCTGGGCAAAGTAACTTATCTCGCTTGGCCCGGCAACGTAAAAAGCCGTCGGGAAAAGGTAGTCCTGGCAAATGGGGCGCAGCAGAACGTTCGGGCTAAACCTTTCCGGTTGAAAATTCAACTG
Source organism: uncultured Melioribacter sp. (assembly GCA_964600175.1). Lineage (GTDB taxonomy): Bacteria > Bacteroidota > Ignavibacteria > Ignavibacteriales > Melioribacteraceae > Pyranulibacter. The sequence goes on from CAZRIQ010000099.1 coordinate 232, forward strand.
TGCCAATAGATCGGCCTGCGTAAATTTCTTTCTCTTTCCTTTAAGCCTGTATTCGTTCTCAACCGGTTCGATGAGCAGGCGTTCGTTGTCTTCAATGTAAAAAAGGTTGATTGGCTTTACCTTGACCTGTGCATGATAAGTTTCTTCGAGTTCGGCACTTCGTTCTACAAGTTTATCCGCGTGCGATCTGAACTCGGTTATTTCTTTTGTAAAAATCGGTTTCAGGAGTTTCTTAACATCCGAATCGATAGGATTGAAGATTATCAGTCCGTATTCATCAAATAAATTAAAAAACAATTCACGGAAACTCTGCAGAAAGGATTTGCCTTCGGAATAGACATTACTTATCAACTCTATTAATTTCGGTTTGAATTCGCTGTCGCGCAGACTTTTATCGAATTCTTCCAGCAAGCTTGTAAGGTTATCACCGAACGTAAGTTCTCCAACCGAGCCGCGGTTGTCTTCTTCTGTCAAGCCGTCGTCGTACTTTAATCCGACAACGTTATTATTGTCGTCTATAATATTCACATTGCTCGCTTCTTCAAAATCGTGGTCGTCGCCCTCGAGCCAGAAAACCGGTACGAAGTTGAATCCCTCGTAATTTTCTTTAAGATAGTTGCTAAGCTTAATAGCCGTTATTGCTTTATAAAATGTATAAAGCGGTCCGCCCAAAATACCAAGCTGCTGACCGGTAATAACCGTCAATGTCTTAGGAGAACTAAGAGCATCGATATTTACTTCCGTCTGCTTGGAAATTTTATTTGCCGCATACTGATCCTTGATTATTTCAATTAATTTTTCTCTATGCGGTCTTTCTTTGGCTGAAAGGGAATCGAAGAATTCCGGATAGCTGTCTGAATTGCGGAAATTTCTCTTATAGAATTTCGCTACGTTTCCATATTCCTGGAGATAATCTAGGAATAGATTTTGACTGGACGGAATATCCGAAAAGTTTAAGTACATTTACTCTCCCCAAAATATTATTCAGATATTTATTACTTTTTTATAAATTAAAGCCAAATATAATAAGCAATTAAATCTTGTATTAATTTAACAAATTTTTTTCTTACTTAAGTCACATTGTACAAATAAAATATATATTGATGAACACCTGAAAGACTTTATCAGTTAAAAAATTTTGTGCAGATCATATTACGTCCTTATTGAATTCAGATACGATTATGTTAAACGAAGGAGAAATTAGAAGAGACTAATTCATATCAAAGTTTTTTTCAATTTCATCGAGGGAATGACTTAATTCGGTCCAATCGTTAATCAGTGTCTCAAGCATCGATTTAGTTTCTTCGTATTCTCTGTTTTTTTCTCTCGCTAATGCCGGGTTGGAAAAGACATCCTTATCGGCAAGATCATATTCAAGGTTGGATTTTTTGTTTTCCAACTCTTCAATTTTTGTTTCTATGTCATGTATTTTGTCTTTTATATCTTTTGTCGCAGAATAGCGTTTTTGTCTGTTCTCGGCTTCAATCCGCTTCTGATCTTTGCGACTCTCTTTTTTATTTTCTTTTTCAGGTTCCTTTTTAGATTGGAAAACAGTTTCATTTCTTTTGCTTAAATAATACTCCACGTTGCCGGGATAAATCTTTATTCTTTCTTTTCTCAGCTCAATTACTTTATTCACTATGGGATTAACAAAATCAATATCGTGTGAGACGATAATAATTGTTCCCGGGAAATCGATCAGCGCCTTTTGTAATATAAGTTTGGAAGAATAATCGAGATGATTTGTTGGCTCATCCATTATAATTAAATTAGCTTTTATAAGAAGCAGTCCGGCTAATGCAACTCGACTTTTCTCTCCTCCGGAAAGGACTTTAATTTTCTTAAACACATCTTCATTTGTGAACAAGAAGGAACCGAGTATCGAACGAAGCTGACCGATTGTCAAATCTTCGTTTATGTCAGAAACAAAATCCAGTACATCTTGTTCTAGATTTAATTCTTCGGCAACTTCCTGTGCAAAGTACGATATAAATGTATTTTGACCGTAAATGATTTCTCCGGATGTAGGTTTTGTTTTATCTGCAATTAATTTGGATAATGTTGTTTTGCCGGCACCGTTTGGTCCAAGTAACACAATTTTATCGCCACGTTCTATTGTAAGCGAAAGATCATTAATTACCTTATTGTCGTCGTAATATTTGCTTATGTTTTTCAATTCTACCGGTACAATCCCGCTCCTCGGCGGTTCGGGGAATTTAATGTTTATTGCACTTTCCGAATCTTCAATTTCAATCCTTTCGATTTTCTCGAGCTGTTTAATCCTGCTTTGAACCTGCCGGGCTTTAGTGGCTTTATATCTGAAACGCTCGATGAAGTCCTGAGTCTGTTTTATTTTCTTTTCCTGGTTCTTAGCCGTTTTTCTCAACGTCTCATCACGTTCGTCTTTATAAAACAAATATTCTTGGTAGTTGCCGTTGAAAAAATTGATTTTTCTATTATAAACTTCGACGGTCTTATTTGTAACTTCGTTTATAAAATGCTTATCGTGCGAAACGACTACGAGGGCACTTTTACTGTTTTTCAGAAATTCTATTACCCATTGAAGCGAATCGATATCGAGATGGTTTGTGGGTTCGTCCAAAAGAATTAAATCATTCTCTGCGAGAAGAATTTTTGCAAGCTGAATTCTCATTTGCCATCCACCGGAAAATTCGTCGGTCATTCTAAAAAAATCTTTTTCTTCGAATCCTAAACCGGTTAGTATTTTTTCAATCTTAGAATCGACGGAATAAAATTCTGTTTCCTCTTTAAGATGTGTAATTCTTCCAAGTTCATGAATTATGTTTTCTTTTTCCAGCTCCGGCAGGTTTTCTTTTTCGAGCTCATCGATTAATTTTTTTTCTTTTGAGATGATCTCGTTGATGTTATCCAGTATTGATTTGACTTCTTCAAAAAGGGATTTGCCTTTGATTTTAATTAACTCTTGAGGGAGGTAGCCGATCTTAATGCCGTTTTGTTTAAGGATGGAACCGGTTTCCGGTTGTTCGAGACCTACAATAATTTTTAAGAATGTCGATTTCCCGGAACCGTTTGAACCGACAAGTGCAATACGGTCTGTTTTGTTAATACGAAGGTCTACGTCTTCAAATAAATTCTCTCCGGTAAATTGTACGGAAAGATTAATTATATCTATCATCGAATCAGTGCATATTTATTTTTTAATAACGGCAAGTTTGGTGGTTGCCACATTGTTTGCTTCTTCGTCGTATGCCACAATTACATAGACTCCCGATGAAACATAGTTGCCGTCGAGATCCCGCCCGTTCCAAAATGCAACTCTTCCGCCGGGAGATGCAAAGTTGGCAATCAGTTTTCCGTTTATGTCGAATATCTTTATCAAGCTGTTCGATACCAATCCGTCAATTGTGACTGTGTTTGTACTATTGTTCTGGACTATCAACGGGTTTGGATAGACAAACAAATCTGTGAAACTTTCTTGCGGCTGCATCGATGGTGTCGTTAATGACGACAAACCGAAATCAGTACCGATATAAACTATTCCGTTCTTTTCATCGATTGCGAGACTTCTAATATTATCATTCGGAATCGGACTGTTGGAAGCGGTATAATGTTCTAAAAGCTGTATACAGTCGGGCGAATAAACGAATACACCGTTATTAGTTGCAATCCACTTCTGGTTTAACGGATCGACAACAATTGAAGTAACGTTCAAGTTTCTTAACGCAAATCCAACCGAATTACTTATAGAAGCTTTTGGATTTGTAACATCTTGTATGAGACTTATCCCGATATTTGTCCCTACCCATAGTTGCCCTCGTTTATCAACAACTAATGCAGTTATGTCGTCGCTGAGCAATCCGTTTGAACTGCTGATATATCCCTGTACGTCATCGCTTAAGTCGTTTAGTGTGCCGTTGTCGTTAAAATAGTAGACCCCACTGTTACCTGAAGTAACTATAAACCATTTCGTATCGTACTGATCAATTGCAAGTTTACGTATGATTCCGCTTTCTGTTATTATTGGGTTTCTAAATTCGAAATTGTAAATCGTACTATCGGGAGTTAAAACGCTTAGCGGTGCACGGGAAGCAGATTGAAAATTGGTCATCCAGGCATTTCCCTTCGAATCTGTTTTTGTGTCATATATTACCACAAAATGAGGGTCATCGGGCGTGCCTGTTAATGAACTGTTGAAAGCATTATATGTTTTAAAAACATTCCCATCGTAAACCGTAATGCCTTTTCCCCAATTACCGAAGTATACTTTCGAACCCGAAGCATTGACGGAGTAAAATGCATTTGATTGAAACGACGGAGTATTGGAAGTATTGTATGTTGTCCAGTTCTGTCCGTCGAATTTGAAAATGCCTACACCGGAGACATCTGTGCCGGTTGCTACCCATAAATTTCCGTTATTATCTATTGAAAGATTTACAAAAGTGTTGCTTTCAGGACCATTCGGGTATAAAAATTTTATTGAACCGTTTTTGTAATGAAGGACTCCCTCACTTGTTGCGCAGTAAACTGTTCCGTCGTTTTCAATTTGTATCGAATTAAACTGGATATTATCATTTTCATAAAGAGTGTTTATTTGATTATTCTCGAAGCTGTACAACTTTGTGTCCGAAATTAAATAGAAAGTGTTTCCTGCCGATCCAAATTGTATAATATTTGTTCCAGCAAATAAATACGATGTCCATTGACCATTATTGAATTCGAACAAACCGTTGTCTGTAGCAGCTGATATTTTATTTTCAAACTTTCCTATTGAATTGACGGTCGTCGCCGCAATTCCGGTACCCAACAAATAGCTGTCCCATGATTCCGGTGCAGATAAGTTTTGTGATCCTTCTTTTTGAACCGCAATACCGAGATCTGTTGCAACATAAAGCAGATTATCTTTGTAAGTATATTTGATACTTGTCTCGGCAGCAAAATCTCCGAATTTTAGAAACGAATCAAAAAAAGAACCGTCTGCAGAATTAATTAATGAAATGCCGAAGTCTGTTGAAACAAAAACAGTATCGTTCGATATAAACAAGTGGTTAATTTGCTTTTTGCTTTTATCGCTGTTATAAATATCCAAGACTTTAATAATAGAGCCGTCATCGGGCGAGTATGAATTGATATAGCCTTCCTCAGAGCCGATCCAAACTCTGCCCTCGTTGTCCGATGTAATGGAAGTCAAAATTTGACTGCTCAAGCCATCTGCTTTGGTAATTATATTATAAGAACTGTCCGCAAAGTTGAAATTGAATACTCCGCCGGAAGTTGCTGCCCAAAGACCGTCATTCGTAAGTACAATTGCCTTTGTACTTTTCATGTCCGAATAATTTTTCCATGTCCCGATTCCCTGGGCAAAGATTGAGAGCGATACAAAATAGAATAAAACCAATTTGCGAATCATTTTTTATCCTTGGTTGTTTATATCTTTAGAAATAGAACAATAAACTAAAAAACAAATTTAGCATTTTATTTTAGAACTGAAAGGAAAAACAAGAATGTAGAAATTATTCGATAGGAAACCTTTGATTTTTTAAGCGCTGCTTTTAATAAGCATTTTTCTCATTGCGTCTAATTGCTCTAACGAAATATAATACTTCCCGAGATTATCTTCATCATCTTTTTTCCCGCCGTGGAAGTCGGACCCCCCGGAACTTAAAAGGCAGTATTGGTTGACAATTCCTCGGTAAAATTTAATCTGGCTTTCGTTATGGCTCGGATGAATAACTTCAATACCGTCAATCCCGGCGCTGATAAGATTTGAGAGAATAGATTCCTTTATATTTCCGGGATGAGCAATAAATGAGAGTCCTCCCGAATCGCTGATGAGTTTAAGAGCACTAATCGGTGAAACATGAATTTTTTTCTCATACGCGGGTCCATAGTCTCCGATGTATTTTTGGAACGCTTCATAATAATCTTTCACAAGTCCGAGATCGGCAAGGGCATAGGCAACATGAGGCCTGCCGACAGCCGAATTCCTAGCCTTTTCCATAACATCGTCTATGGAAATATTAAGACCGAGATTGTTCAACTTTTGTACTATTCGTTTTGCCCTATGATATCTCTCTTCTCTGAAAAACCTTAAATATTTTTCGAGCTCTTCGTTTTTGGGATCAATGAAGTACCCAAGTAAATGTATCTCTTTATCTTCCAAATCGGTACTTATTTCCATACCGGGAATTATTTCAACGTTTAAATCTTTCCCGCATTCAACAGCTTCTTCCAAACCATTAACGTTATCGTGATCGGTTATACTTATTACATTGAGACCGGCATCGGCTGCTTTTTGAACAACGGTACAAGGATCATATGCACCATCGGAAAGATTTGTGTGTACGTGAAGGTCTATTTTTATCAAAATTTTTTTTAACTGTAAGTTTCTTTGAATTTTTCGTAATCGAGAACTCTAAGTTTTGTGCCGTCCAATTCAACTAATCCTTTTTTTGCAAATGTATGAAGTGTTCTCGAAATTGTTTCTCTCGATGTACCTGCCATATTTGCGAGGTCCTGCTGAAGCGGTAGTTTCTCAATTTCAACAATGCCCTGCTTAATTTTACCGATGTCATCTGCAATTTGGAGAATAACTGTTGCAACTTTTCCTTCGGCATCTTTAAGAGACAACGCTTTGATTTTCATATCGGCGTTTCTTAAACGCTGCGTAAGTTCTTGTAATAAAGCAATTGAAATTTCCGGGTGTTCCGTCAATAAATTCAAAAAATCATTTCTCTGGATAATAAATAATTCCGAATCTTCCAGAGCTGTTACCGTAGCCGATCTTGTCAGTCCGTCGAGTATAGCCATTTCACCGAAGAAATCGCTTTCGGAAAGGATTGTTAGAATAACTTCTCTTCCGTCGTTGCTAGTACGGGCAACCTTTACTTTGCCGGAGATGATTACGAAAAGGGCAGAACCGACTTCTTCTTCCATTAATATTACATTTTCTTTTATATAACTTTTTTTTAACCCGGTTTGTTCAATCTTAGTCAAAGTATCTTCGGATAACTCAGAGAAAATGGGTACATATTTAAGAAAATCGGAAGGCATTAAATTCTCCTTAGATTTTGGAACTTGACGCGGTCTGAATTTTATCATTTTTATGTCTTTTAAAATATAC
>CAZRIQ010000100.1:0-7327 GCA_964600175.1 uncultured Melioribacter sp.
CTGGTTGGCGGTTATAATTTCGGAAGCGGAAGTTCGCGTGAGCAAGCCGCCACTTCGCTAAAATACAGAGGTCTTAAATTGGTGATTGCCGGTTCATTTAGTGAAACTTATAAACGAAATGCGTTGAACAACGGTTTCCTCGCGATTGACTGTCCGGAGTTAGTAAATCACTTGAAATCTGTTTTCGGCAATAAAAAATTAACAGTGAAAACTGGTTTAACAGTAAAGATAAACTTTGCTGAATCGCTCTTAAAAGTCGAACAAAAAGAGTTCCCAGTTAACCCAGTCGGCACTGCCGCCCAGGAACTAATTGTTGCCGGAGGATTGGAAAATTGGGTAAAAACAAACTTAGAATGAAAAATTAATTTGTTATTAGTGCTTCCTTATCTGTGACGATCAGTTTAATCTGTGTCATCAGCGTTCTATTATAGTTTTTCTTTTTCAATTAAAAAGGATAATTTAACAAGAGAAATTTATTACAACTTTGTACAATCGTATGTCAAAGAAAAAGTTACATGCTTCAAATCATTTTTTCCCTTTCCTAAACTTCCCCAAAGTTTTCGAAACCAACTGGCAAAATAAGTAAACACTTTTTTCTCAAACATTTTCTCAAGGATACACATAATGGAGAAGTCCATTTCACGTGTTATTTCGGAATTTGCTGTTAACCTGAAATATGAAGATTTACCCGATAAAGTTGTCGATAGCGTAAAGAGATTTCTTTATGATTCGATTGGATGTGCATTTGGTGCTTACAAAACAAAAGATGTAAACATCATCAGAGATATATACAAAGAAATGGGAGGGAGACCGGAATCAACAGTGATCGGATTCGGTGATAAAATGCCCGTTGTCAATTCAACATTTATTAACTCGCTAATGATTCGGGCGCTGGACTTCAATGATATTTATTGGAAGGAAGATCCATCTCACCCATCCGATCTTATTCCGGCTGCACTCTCAACCGGTGAATTGGTTAACGCATCGATGAAAGACGTAATAACTGCTATCGTTCTCGGTTATGAATTTGAACAGCGGCTGTGTGAGTTTGCTGTGCCAGGCATCCGTGAACGAAAATGGCATCATGCAGCACTTACCCAATTTGTTTCACCTATTGTTGCTGGCAAAGTTTTAGGATTAACGGTAGATCAAATGGTAAATGCCATAGGAATAAATGGCTCACACAATTATGCGATCGGTTGCCCGACTGCCGGAAAACTTACAATGATGAAAAATACAGTCGACCCGATGGCAGTACAAAGTGGTGTATTTGCAGCTTTAATAGCTAAGAAAGGATATACCGGCACTGAAGCTGTGTTCGAAGGTAAAGAAGGTTTTATGGAATGTTTCTTGGGGTGGAACAGCCGCACTCAACAAACAGAACCGATTGGAATGAGGGGATATAGCTCAATTGAGAATTGGTCGTGGAATATTGAAAAACTAATCGGTGGACTCGGCAATTCATATAAAATATTAGATTGCAGCATGAAGGCATTTCCTACGGAAGCTCTTACACACACTCATCTTTCGGCAACACTAAAAGCAGTTACAAAAAATGACATCACTTATGATCAAGTCGATTCGGTTACCGTTACAACTATTGCGCGCGCTTGTGACATTTTATTTGATGCTCACAAATACCGACCGGAATCACGGGAGACGGCTGATCATTCACTCCCCTACTGTATTGCTGCAGCTATTGTAGATCATAAAATCACAACTCAGTCATTCAGCGAAGAAAGGTTAAAAGATGAGCGTATTTGGGAAGTAATAGATAACATAAAAGGGAAAGCTTCTCTTGAATTCGAAAAAATGTTTCCTGCAAAACAACCGTCGCAAGTTGTAATAACAACTAAAGACGGCAAAGAGTATTCCGAATATCTTGAGTTTCCGAAAGGCGATCCTCGTGAGCCAATGACGATGGAAGACCTTGAGAATAAGTTTAATTCGTTATCATGTGAAATGCTGAATAGCAAAAAGCAAAAACAAATTAAAGAAATGATTTTCAAATGTGAGAAACTAAGTGCTAAAAAATTTATGAATGAGTTGGTTTGCTGATATCAACACGTAATAATTTTGATAATTTCAATGGTTCAAAAATGAAAACAAATCTAAATATTGGGAACTCCGGTCAACGAGGGGAAAAAGTAAGATCGGATTGTTACATCGAAATCGAATTAAAAAAATCCGGCGGATTAAAAATCAATTTGCAAAGTAAAGTCAATTTGATGTATGGAGAAAGCATCATTGAATTAATTGAAGACATGTGCGAGTTCTTCGAAATAAAACATGCTAAAATAAATATTGAAGATAACGGTGCACTCCCCTTTACGCTGGCTGCTAGATTTGAATGCGCTTTTAAAAGAATAAAACCGGGTGAATCAAGAGAGTATCTACTTCCGTTCAACAAAAAAAATAAGTACAAAACGGAAAAGGATAGGATAAGGAGATCAAGACTTTATTTGCCAGGTAATGAACCAAAGTATTTCATTAACGCCGGACTTCATAAACCGGACGCAATCATTTTGGATCTTGAAGACAGCGTTGCACCGAATGAAAAAGACTCTGCGAAATTTCTTGTCCGAAATGCACTAAGAAGCATTGATTTCTGTGGCTGTGAAAAAATGGTTAGGATAAACCAACTTCCGGAAGGCATTGAAGACCTTGCCTACATTGTCCCTCATAATGTTCATGTTATTCTAATTCCCAAATGTGAATCAGCCGACGATGTGATTGCAGTCGATAATGAAGTACAAATACTACGTAGTGAATTCAAAGTGAAGAATGAAATATATCTGATGCCTATTATTGAGAGCGCACTTGGTGTTATAAAATCATATGAGATTGCAACTTCTTCCCCAAATGTCTGTGCATTGGCAGTCGGACTCGAAGATTATACCGCAGACATTGGCGTTGAAAGAACTAACGAAGGCAAAGAAAGTTTGTTTGCTCGGTCAATGGTTATCAATTCTGCTAAAGCTGCGCATGTACAGGCAATCGATACGGTTTTTTCGGATATCACCAATATGGAGGAATTAAGAAAAAGTGTTATCGAAGCGAAATCTCTCGGCTTTGAAGGAAAGGGATGTATTCACCCCTCACAGATTAAAGTTATAAACGAAGCTTTCGTACCAACTGAAAGTGAGATTGAAAAAGCAAAGAAAATTGTCTTGGCTTTCGAGGAAGCAGAGAAAAAAGGGTTGGGTGTTGTTTCAATAGGGAGTAAAATGATTGATGCACCTGTAGTTAAACGGGCAAAACGAGTTATTGAACTGGCAATGCTGAATAATTCATTAGATAAAAATTGGAGGAAGAAATTAAAATGAATTGCTCTATGATTATATTGTTATATTGTTAAATAACTGCAAGTGATAAATGGAACAAAAGAAATATCTTCAATTAAATGATATTATGGCTTACAAAATTGCTTTTAAACTTAGTAATTACGTTTGGGACATTGTGATAAAGTGGGAATACTTTGCAAAGAAAACAATTGGAGCACAGTTTACAGATGCAGTTGATTCAATCTCAGCCAATATTGCTGAAGGATTCGGGAGGTATGGTAAAAAGGATAAGATTCGTTTTTATAGAATAAGCAGAGGTTCGGTTTTCGAGTCATTGGATTGGAATGAAAAATCTAAAATACGATCACTTCTTACAACAGAACAATATGAACATATCTTTTCTGAACTTCAAAAATTACCAAAAGAAATCAATCACTTAATAAATTTCACTGAAGAAAAACTTTCAGAATAACAATTGAACCATAGAGCAATATAACCATATAACAATATAGCTATGAAACTAATTAAAAATGCAGCAAACAGGTTGGTACCGACAGAGATTAACGGACAAAAACAAATTCCGTTCAAAGGCGTAGATAAATACAAACCTAGCGGAACTAAAGCAAAACAAAAAATCAGTTCGTGTATTGATTATCCGAAAGACGGCAATAAGGTAGTCAAAAATCTTAAAGAAGCTCTACTCAAAGCCGGGTTGAAAAACGGAATGACAATTTCTACTCACCACCATTTACGCAACGGAGATGAACTAACCAACGCATTATTCGACACGATACAATCAATTGGAATAAAAAATATCCGCTGGTTTCCAAGTGCTTCATTTCCGTGTCATGAATATTTAATAAAATATCTAGAAGACGGAACGATTCATCATATCGAAGGAAGTATGAATGGACCGCTCGGCAAATTTACAAGTAAAGGAAAAATGAAAGGTATCGGCGTACTTCGTTCCCACGGCGGAAGATATCAAGCTGTTCAAGATGGAGAAGTTCACATCGATATAGCTGTGATTGCTGCTCCTACTACGGATCAATTTGGTAACGCGAACGGGTTAAATGGACCTTCTGCTTTCGGTGGAATAGGTTTTGCTCTTGTCGATTCGGAATATGCAGATAAAGTAATTGTAGTTACAGATAATCTTGTTCCCTTCCCGTGCGTTCCCTGGCAGATTCAAGGTAATAATGTTGATTATGTAGTTAAGGTTGATTCACTTGGTGATCCAGCTAAAATTGTTTCCGGAACTACAGAAATCACAAAAAGTCCGGATAGACTTTTGATCGCTCAATATGTAGCGAAACTCTTGGAAGACGCCGGGATTTTAAAAGATGGATTTTCATTTCAAGCAGGAGCCGGGGGAACCGCGCTTGCATTTGCTATTTATCTAAAAGAACGGATGAAACAAAAAGGAATTAAGGCAAGATTTATACGTGGGGGAAGTACAAAATATCTTGTTGAAATGTTGGAAGAAGGATTGACAGATTACATTCTCGACGGACAAACTTTCGATCTCGAAGGAGTTCGTTCGATGCGGGATAATCCGAACCATGTGATGACATCGCCGTTTACCAGTTACAACTTTCATGGAAAAGGAAACTTCGCTTCAATGGTCGATGCCGTTGTACTTGGTGCAACTGAAGTCGATATTAATTTTAATGCAAATGTCGTTTCGCATTCCGATGGATATTTGCTTCACGGAATCGGCGGCTGGCAAAATTGTCTTTATTCAAAATGTACTATTCTCGCTATCCCATCTTTCAGAGATAGAATCCCGGTTATTGTCGATAAAGTTACAACTCTATGCGGACCGGGAGAATTAATAGATGTTATCGTTACAGAGAGAGGAATTGCAATCAATCCAAGAAGAAAAGATTTGATAAAGGTTGTTAGGAATTCCAAGCTTCCATTTCGATCAATTAAAAAAATTCAAAAAGAAGTAAATGACATTTGCGGAGGAGTACCCACAAAACCAAAGCTAAACAAAAACAAAGTTGTTGCTGTTGTGAAGTGGGTTGACGGAACTGTATTGGATTCAATCTATCAAGTAATTTGAAAAAGAGTCTAAGCGGCAAAAACTTATTTCTTTTTGCCGCATTGACTTGATAACACTATGCTAGCTTACTCTTTCTTCTCTGAAAGTAATTTTTAACTCTTTCACTTGCCCGCTCAAACACAATATAAAGTACAGGAATAACAATTAGCGTAAGCAGCGTAGTTGCAGTCAAGCCGCCGATTACTGCTCTTGCCAATGGAGACCAGGTTTCGGAACCCGATCCAAGTTCAATTGCAAGCGGGGTCATACCGAGAATAGTAGTCAAAGCAGTCATCAATACAGGTCTCATCCTCGCTTTACAACCAAATTCGACTGCTTCATATAATTCCATTCCTTTATCTCTCTGCTGGTTTATGTAATCGACTAAAACGATACCGTTATTAACGGCAATACCAACAAGCATTACAATCCCAACAAGAGCCATTACGCTTAATGAAGTTCCTGTAATTGCGAGAAAGATAAACACGCCAATGATAGAAAGAGGAACCGTAAACATTATTATCAACGGATCGATTAACGATTCAAACTGTGAAGCCATTATCATGTAAACCAACAAAATCGCTGCTATAAAAGCTAATCCTAAATAGAAAAATGCTTCTTGTTGATCTTCCGCCGTTCCTCCAATTATTACTTGATACTCAGACGGAACAGGAGTATCCGCAATTATCTGTTTTATTTTACTAACAGCAGAAGAAAGATCAATACCGGAAAGTCCGCACCCAACCGAAACAAACCTACTTTGGTTTTCCCTAAAAACTGTAGGGCTCGATTGCTCTTCAACAATATAAGCAACGTCTTTCAATTTAACTCTACCGCCGGTTGGTAAAGCAAGCTCGATCTGCCCGAGTGATTCTTTGCTATTCCGATATTCTTTCGCAAACTGAACATAGATATCATACTCGTCACCTTTTTCACGAAATTGCGAAGCAACCTTACCTTGAATAGCCGTAGAAATATTTCCCGCAACCTGGAGAGTCGACAAACTATAGTGATTCAATAAGTCCTTGTTGAGATGAACTTGAAGTTCCGGCGTAGTTTCTTTTGTATTCAAAGAGATATCAACCAATCCCTTTACCTTTTCCATTTTGGACTTTAATTCATTTGCGATTGCTTTTGCACCAGCTATATCAAATCCCACAACTTTTACTTCGATATCTTTCTCGGTTGTAAACGAACCGCCGTCCTGAATAGTATAAGTTACACCGGGAATTTGATCTAATTTTTCTCTCAACTTATCCTGAATTTGAAATTGTGTTGTCTTTCTTGTTTCTCTTGGAGTTAACCTTACAAAAAATTCAATTGTACTCGCAGTTGTTCCATATGCACCGAGACCTTCCCTTGCACCGTAAAATATTGACAAGGATTCAAAATTTTCTTTATTAACCGTTTCTTTAACTATATCTTCAATTTGATACGCGAACAAACGTGTCTTTTCAATTGGTGTACCCGAAGGTGCTTCCATTAGTACATCAATAATACCTTGATCCGATTTCGGTAAAAATTCTCCTCCCAAAAAAGCAGCTAGTGTTAATGAGAGGACAAATAAAATTGTTACGGAAATTAAAACCGTTTTCCTATGATAAATAGCCCAGTGTAAAATTTTACTATACCTATCCGATAATTTTAACAACCAAACTCCGGTTGCATCTTTCATTCGATTGAAGCGATTGTTTTTCTTTTTTGCATCTAGTTTTATAATATTCGACGACATCATCGGTACCAACGTTAAAGCGACCAGGAGAGATACAACCAAACTGAAGGTGATTGTTAAAACCATATCTTTAAATAACTGTCCGGTAATATTCGGCACAAACAAAACCGGGAGGAAAACACTGATTGTAGTTAAGGTTGATGCAGTGATAGCCATTCCAACTTCGTGTGCACCGAAATCCGCCGACTCGGTTAAACTTTCACCCATTTCGTGATGCCGGTAAATATTTTCTATGATTACAATAGCATTATCCACCAGCATGCC
>CAZRIQ010000101.1:0-600 GCA_964600175.1 uncultured Melioribacter sp.
CTTAACGCCACCTTCAAGGATCAATTCATTCCTGTTATTGGAATTGTATACCCTACCTTTTCCCCTGCCGCCGGCATGAATTTGAGATTTTACTACGTATTGATTTATACCTCGAGACTGAAGCTGTGATATTGCCGAATCAAATTCCGACATATTTGTAATTGCTATTCCATCCCCGACCGGAACGCCGTATTTTTTCAAAATCTCTTTCGCCTGATATTCATGAATTTTCATGAGGAACTTTCCCGCTTTTGTTAACGTTTCTATTATGATTTTGGAGAACTATCCTACCGTAAAATCACTTAGAACAAGTAAAATTATTCTTCAAAATTTCATTTCCAAAATAATACCATTTAAGCAAAAGAATCAATTTGACCTACTTAATTTTACCTTGCGAACCAATCGAGCAATATTTATGTTTTTATCTAGTTAAATTAAAGGTTGAAGGATACTTTAGATGAATAAGAAACAGAAGATCACGATTTACCTGGCAATCATTATAATTCTCACAACGGTAGTAATATGGCAGTTGTACGGAGGTGAAATATTCACGAAGAACCAAGTGCTTGTACAAAAGAAAGATGAATTATTCGGCACAAC
>CAZRIQ010000101.1:610-7296 GCA_964600175.1 uncultured Melioribacter sp.
TAGCGGTATTACGGCTGTGTTATCCGGAATTTTATATTTTGTTTTCAGGAAGAAAAAACCAGCAGGTGAATAAATCCACTTATAAAATGAAACGGAAAATAAATGAATAAATACCTGAAATCATTGTTGATGCTGTTAATCTTTTCATCTCTTTCATTTGCACAGAATTTTAATGTAAAAGCAAAAGGAACGCAGAAATTCAATTTTAAAGACGACAAGGGAAGAAACCAAACTACTTTTTACAGTGCTACTTCTCTTGAAGACATAAACGGAACAGCGGACGGAATTTCCGGTACAGTTTCATTTGACCCGGCAAACTTTGCAAAAACTATTCAAGGAAAAATCAGTGTGGAAGTTACATCACTTAACACAGGAATTGACTTAAGAAATCATCACTTAAGGACAGCCAACTGGCTCGATGCAGAAAAGTATCCGGAGATTTCCTTCGAAATAAAAAGTGTTTCCGACATAAAACACGAATCCGACAATAAACTAAAATTCAAAGTCACCGGACCATTTACGCTGCACGGAATAACGAAAGAAATAACCGCGGATGCAGAAGCAACTTACCTTGATGAAAACCAACAAACGGAACAAAGAGCACCCGGGGATCTGCTCGGCATTCGTACGGAATTCAATATTAAGCTTTCAGATTATGGAATTGACAATGCCGTAATCGGAAGTAAAGTTGCTGAAAATATTAAGATCGGTGTCAATATAGTCGGATCGAACAAAATGTAAACTTTCGTAACATAGAGATTCCATCTTTCAAAAAGACGGAATCTCTTTCGCATAATATAAAAAGCTATCACAAAGAATAACCGTAAAACACTAAGTTTAGTCCTTCAAATTTTGTTTCTATAGGACTTTCATAAAACAGTGAGGTAGAATAGTACTGTATGTCTACATGATCAGCTATAAAATCAAAAATATAATTATCAGTAAAACCCTTTAACATAGTTAATATACCTTTCGCCTGGATTCCGATACCGGTTGATTTATCATTATAATAACCGCGTCCGCTGAACCTCCCAGTCAAAAAAGAAACTGTTTCAAACAAGGTAATCTTATGCCCTTTATGAACAACAACTTTGTCGTCACTTTTTAGTTCTATTAGGTTTTTGCCTACATTTATATCGCCCAGGAAGCTTTGGTATGTAACGGGATTAGGATTACCGGTTTTAATAAGATCGTCGTCGGCGTCGACTGTAAAATCATAACCAACTGCTTTAATAGACGAATTTTTAATCCGGAGATTTGCGCCGAGAGAAACCGTATATCCTAAACGTGCAGTTCGCGGCAGCGGGTCTGATTGAGCCGGATCAACGTACCAAATTTTATCCCCGATATTCAATTTTGCATATCCAATCGAGAAATTTGCATACGGTGCAACAGGCATACCCTCAAGGAAATTAAACTGGAAACCCGGATCAATTAATTTGACAAAAGGAATAGTTGCAAGAAAGCCAAAGTCAACTGCGGAAATACTCGCCATGTTATTTACATGATTGCTCGAGCTTACATAATCCGAGAGTTTAGAATTAATTCTCTTATATGAAATTCCAAAGTTCAGCTGAATATAATAATCCAACCCGATACCGATTCCGTAAGTATTAAATTGATCATAGCTATCATATGTACTACTGATGGAACTAAATATTCCATAATCAATTCTTGAATGAATATAACCAATACCGACACTCAGTTTTAACCCGTTCAAAATTTTTTCGAAATTATAGCCGAGATTTACCGAAACGTTACCATATTCAGAGGAATTGGCACCGAGCCAGTTGGTCTTAGAAGGATAAACTTGAAAAGAAATATTATCTGTCTGACTCTCATATCCGAGCTGTGCAGGATTATAATAGAATCCAAATGCATCGTTATTCGGTAAAGAAGTCCCTGCCATTCCTAGCCCGTTTAATTGAGGAGAAGGGTTGAGATATAAAAAAGGTACGGCAGCATCACCTTGTGCTAATAAGATTGATCCGGATAGGATAAACAGAAACATAAAACATAACTTTTTCATGAAACGCTCCCCTTGTTAGAAAAAATTAGATAAAGATAAATTATAACGGTAGGATTATTTTTGAAGCGCCTCTTTAAAAATTTAACACGGCAAAATATGTTTAATGAAAAAATGAATTGCAAGGTATAATATTTATCAGTATAAAAGACAGAAGGTTTTCTTTCAAAGATATCCGAGAATGAAAAGATGGAATCATTATTCTTTATTTCTTCTTCTCTTCGAATACACTGTCGGGTATTCCTTTGTTAATTTGATAATTGGAATATGTTATGATCACGCTGCCCTGCATTTTCGAAACATTTCTATCTGGCTTAACAGTTCCCCCTTCTTTCTGCAAAGCCATTCGCTGCATTTCAGAAACCGGGCTATCAAAAGAAAATTTGATTGACGACGGCAGCGGTAAATCGTTACCGTATTTTAAAACGGTATAAACAGTACCACTTCTTTTTCCGGCAGTTTCAATTTTTCTTACGACATGTTCTTTCCGATCGATCCAAAGTGTGGAGAGCACAACATCGCTTGAATCGCTGTTTGGAATTACTTTCACAACATCGACATTACTATCATCCAATGTATCTCTCTTTACATAGATAGCTGTATAGTCACCATGTAATAATTGAGCGGGGGAAAAATTTAAACTTTGCCTTGGCAGCATCGCAAACCCCTTTGATTCAAACTTTACTTTATCCGGTTGCTTGAAATAAACATGAGCTTTTTGATCCGGCATTTTTACAAAGTTCACATCCAGTTTAATATTTACATCTACCTGGTAATCATGAATTTTATCAAACGTACTTTTCACCTGTTCAATAATTTTGTCGGCGTTTTTTGTTTGACAAATAGTTAGCCCCGCAATAAAAAATATGACGAGAAATTTTCTCATTGTTCCCTCTTTCTCTAACAAATAATTTTACTTGTTATCATTTCCGCAATTCTTCAACGCTCTTGTCCATACTCTTAATCTTAATCTTGTTCTTTCAAGTAAGTATATCCTTTTTCAAAAATATATATGTGGAAAGCAAGTAAAGTCCAACAATATGTGCAATTAGAACAATGCCGGAATTCAGCACTTCACCCCAGTCAATCGGGTCGTTGAAGAAACCATCCCAAACAATCATGTGAGTAGTGAACATGTAAGGTCTAATTGCCTGCAGTATATCAACCGGTAACGCAGATAATACAAAAAAGATAATAATAACAGCCATAGAAGCGACAATTGGACCTATTGCATTTTCGACCATGGAAGAGAAGAAAAGCGAAAGCGTCATAACCGTTGTCATGCTGATTGCTGCAAACCCGTAAGCGCATAAAAAGCGCCACAAAACATCGTTGGAAGCGAAGATTATTAGTTTTCCTCTAAAGGTGATCAGTTCACCGCTTCCGAAAATTAACAGGCTCACAATAAGACTTACAAAAGCCAGCCATAACAATAAGATTATTGTATAGAGAATTCCGGCTAAAAACTTCGCGGTTATAATTTGCAGTCTCGAAACCGGGCGTGTTATGAGAAGCCTGTATGTTCCTGCTGTTGCCTCACCTGCAAGAAGATCGCCACCGACAAGTACAATCAAAAACGGGATATGAATAAACAACGACTGCAAAATCATGTACGCAACGAGATAACCGTTAAAAAGATTACCGGAGAAAACAAATGTATCCTGCAGACCTCGCATTAAGTGATTGATATAATTTTGTCCGGTAAAATAAAGAGCAAGCTGAACTACCGGGGTCATCACACCAATTGCAATAAATCCGATGTAAGTACGCCACTTCTTAAAAATTTTCGTCAGCTCAATTGAAATCAGCGCCAACATAGTCAGTTCTCCGCCGTTATTTTTAAGAAGTAATCTTCAAGCGAACGGACAGGTATAACAGAACCGACTTCTACTCCGTTTTCAACGAGATGCCGGTTCAAATTGGCAATCTTTTTTCTCGGCATTTCAAAAATCAATTCGTTCTTCTCTTTCGAAACGAAATTTTCTTTCCATGTCGTCATGCTTATTATATTGAATGCTTTCATCACATTATCTACTTCAAATGTTACTTTCACTGTATCCGTGTTCAGTAACTCATCAACGCTGCCTTCAACTTGGGCAGTACCCTTGTTGATTATTATCAAACGGGAAGCAATCAGCTCAACTTCCCTAAGAATGTGAGAGGAGAGAAGAATTGTCTTCCCTTTTTCCCTGTTTAGGAAAAGAATTATATCGCGCACTTCTTTCATACCCTGGGGATCAAGACCCGTTGTGGGCTCATCGAGTATAATTAATTCCGGATCGTGGAGAAGAGCTTGAGCGATACCGAGACGCTGCTTCATACCGTGTGAAAATGTTTTTACTTTGCTTTTATATCTTTTGGAAAGCCCGACAAGTTCAAGCATTTCCATAATTCTTTTTTTAGAAACATCCGTGCCCGATATCTTACCAAGCATTTCCAAATTTTTGTACGCAGTTAGATATAAATAGAAATCCGGTTTCTCTACAATCGCTCCTATCCGGCGTAATATGTCTTTACGTTTTTCCTTTAAGAATTTGCCAAATATCCTTATAGTACCGGAAGTCGGTTTGATTAGCGAAAGAAGCATCCTAATCGTTGTACTTTTACCGGCACCGTTTGGACCGAGAAACCCGAACACATCGCCTTTATAAACATTAAGATCAAGATTATTAACAGCGACGAGGCCGCCAAACTTTTTTGTAAGACCGTTAACTTCTATTATTTTTTCGTCGCTCAAACTTCCTCCGGTTTACGGAAATTAGACGAATTAAAATTCATGCGGTTATATAATGGATAAAGAGTCGGTTCACTTTTATTTTTTCTTTCCGAATTCAGGATCAATCTTTATATACTTGGCAATTATAAACGCCGGAATTGTAGCTACCAAAACCCAGATAAAGAACATTTTATAACCAATCGCTTCCTGAATCATTCCGCTGAACATACCGGGAACCATCATGCCGAGAGCCATAAATCCGGTTGCAATTGCATAGTGCGATGTCTTAAACTCACCTTCGGAAATATAAATCAAATAAAGCAGGTATGCAGTAAACCCAAATCCGTAACCGAATTGCTCTAAAGCTACACACCCGCCTATAATTGTTAAAGACTGCGGCTGGAAATATGACAGATAAATATAAGCTACGTCCGGCAAGTTTATGGCTATGAGCATCCACCAAAACCAGTATTTCAATCCTTTGGCAGAGGCGGCAAATCCTCCAAGCAAACCGCCGATAACCAGAGCAATTACACCAACTGTTCCATAAATGAAACCGACATCCAGCGTTGTTAAACCTAGACCGCCAATATCTCGCCCATCAAGCATAAAGAGCGAAGCCATTTTAACAATCTGCGATTCACCCAATCTATATAATAAGATGAAGACAATTATTAAAGCAATTTTGTCTTTCTCAAAAAATCTGAAAAACGATCTGAAAAATTCTTTCGAAAGACTATTTGTAACCGATGTACGAACCGTCCTGTCCGAAACCGGTTTTGGCAGAATATATTTATGATAAATGAAAAAGACAATAAATAGACCGGCTATAATTCCAAATGTAATTACCCATGCAATCGGGATTTTTGTAACCTGCGCTTTAAAAGTAACGTCTATTCGTTTTGTAACATTAGCCGGAATTTGAATTAGGGAATAAGCAGGTTTATTCCAGTTGC
Organism: uncultured Melioribacter sp.; assembly: GCA_964600175.1. GTDB lineage: Bacteria > Bacteroidota > Ignavibacteria > Ignavibacteriales > Melioribacteraceae > Pyranulibacter. The sequence continues at coordinate 6,309 of CAZRIQ010000101.1, forward strand.
GGGAATTGAATGTGAAATCATTTCCTTCAATTATTTTTATATCATCGGAGCCATTCAATCTTTCCAGGTTAATACTATACGTTTCGTTTTTTTCAGGTTGCTTTGAAAGGTGAAAATAGACGATCCCTACATTCCCTGTAGTATCAAGGGGGTCTCCCTCAACTATGTGTTCCGTTTCTTCGTTAACAAACCCGTTTTTTTCGTTAAGCGTTCGAACCGTGTTAATATAAAAATTTACCGCATCAACAGTAGAATGAATGGAACTTATCTCTAAAGTTTTAGGTTCGGTAACAATCCGGAGTTCACCAGGCAAAGGATTGACCAAAGTGCTATCGAGATTAACAGAGTTTTCTACCATCGAATTCGGTTTTGTAAAAACGTTAAAGTCGACATGCTTTAATCCGAAGACTCCTTCCAAATACCCGGCGAGAATTATCAATAGACCCTGCCCGGTAATCATTGCTACGCGGTAGAATGTACTTCTAATACCCACAAAGAACGATTGCTGCTTTTCGGTAAGAGCAAGCATATAAAAGCCGTCGACTGAAATATCGTGCGTTGCGGAACTAAATGCTAAGAGCCAAAAAAACAGTAGGGTAAACTGAAGAAAATCCGGTGCGGGGATTGTCAAAGCTACACCCGCCAAACCTGCACCGATGATAAGCTCCATTATAATTATCCATAACCTTTTCGTCTTTAATACATCTACGACAGGGCTCCATAAAGGTTTTATCACCCAGGGTAAATAAAGCCAGCTTGTATAAAGAGCAATCTCGGCATTTGATATTCCCAACTTCTTGTACATAACTCCCGCTACAAACATTACAATTATATAAGGGAGTCCTTCGGCAAAATATAAGGAAGGTACCCACGCCCAGGGATTTCTGCTTTTTTGATTTTTAGGTTTGCCCAGAGATTTTTTTACTATCATACAATGTGTTTTATTGGTTCAAAGTCTGCCCTAATCTCAGCCCGGTAAATTAATTTG
>CAZRIQ010000102.1:0-7283 GCA_964600175.1 uncultured Melioribacter sp.
TCATAACCAGAAACTTTTACTTGAGTCGGCAACGGAACTTCGATTTTTATTCCTTCGGGAGGAACAAAGAATATGGGATGTGAATAACCCAAAGTGAACAAAATTCCGCTTCCTTTCGCTTCCGCTTTATAACCAACGCCGACAATTTCCAAGGATTTCGAATATCCGTCGGATACGCCTGTAACCATATTTTGAACAAGTGCACGAGTCATTCCGTGCAAAGATTTATTTACCTTAGTATCGTCGGGACGGCTTACAAGTAATTCTTCACCCTTTACTTCAATTTTCATATTAGGGTGGACCTTTGTTTCCAGTTCTCCCAACTTTCCTTTTACTTTCAAGACATTATTCGTATACGAAACCTGAATGCCTTTAATCTGTACCGGTTTTCTACCAACTCTTGACACTTCTTTTTCCTTAAAAAATTTTTACCAAATATGGCAGACTACTTCGCCGCCTACGTTTTCTTTTCTCGCTTGTTTATCCGTTAATAAACCTTTCGATGTCGAGATTATTGCAATGCCCAGTCCGTTTAAAACTTTAGGGATATCATCTTTATCGATATACAACCTCAAACCGGGTTTACTTATTTTCTTTAATCCCGAAATAGAAGGATTACCGTTCACATATTTAAGATGAACTCTCAATACGTTCTGTTTATTATCTTCAACTATGTTAAAGTCTTTAATAAAGTTATTCGATTTCAAAATTTCTGCCATCCCGGCTTTCATCTTAGACGAAGGTATATCGACAAATTTCTTCCTTGCTTTAACAGCGTTTCTGATTCTTGTAAGAAAATCTGAAACCGGATCATTAATATTCATTTATTTTCTCCTGCTTTTACCAACTTGATTTTTTAACACCGGGAATCTCACCTTTCAAAGCCATTTCCCGAAAAACTAATCTTGAAACTCCAAACTTTCTATAATAACCTCTCGGACGCCCGGTTATCAAACACCTGTTATGAAGCCTGACAGGCGATGCATTGCGCGGAAGTTTCTGAAGTGCTTCGTATTCGCCCTTCTCCTTCAATTCTTTCCTCAACTGGGCATACTTATCAACTATTTTCTTTCTCTTAATTTCTCTTGCCAAAAGACTTTTTCTTGCCATGTTCTACCTTCAATTAATTTCTTTTTTCCGGAACGGAACACCGAAAGCATTAAGAAGTTCGTAAGCTTCTTTATCGGATCCGGCAGTAGTAACGAATGTTACGTCCATTCCCAAAACTTTTGTTACTTTATCAACATTTATTTCCGGGAAAATAATTTGTTCTTTGAGACCTATTGTATAATTTCCCCTTCCGTCGAAAGATTTATCGGAAACGCCTCTAAAGTCGCGTACACGCGGAAGAGCAATCGAAATAAATCTATCTAAGAATTCATACATCATTGCTTTACGTAAGGTAACTTTAGCACCAATTTTCATTCCTTCACGTAACTTGAAATTCGAAATCGATTTCTTCGCAATCCTAACCGAAGCTTTCTGACCGGTAATTGTTTCCAAGTCTTTTACAGCTTCATCAAGAATTTTAGGATCCTGCACTGCTGCGCCGACACCCATATTTACAACAATTTTATCAAGTTTCGGCACCTGCATAATACTTTTATAAGAGAATTGTTCTTTGAGTTTCGGAACGATTTCCTTTTTATATTTTTCAAAAAGCCGTGGTGTCGGAGCCGGTTCTTTAACAGCCGGAGCTTCTTCAACTTTTTCTTTTTTCGCTTTAGCCTGTTTCGTTTCTTTTTCTTTTGCCATTTCTATTTATTTATCCTTAAAACTTTTCCACTTCCTTTGTAAAAAATATTACAGCATTTCGCCGCTTACTTTGCTAACCCTTGCTCTTCTCTTTTTACCGGTTTTATCATCAATAATTACTCTTGCACCGACTCTTGTCGGTTCATTAGTCTTTGCATCAATAATCATAATGTTCGATACATGAATCGGTGCTTCCTTCTCAATAATACCGCCCTGCGGATTTTTCTGATTCGCCTTCGTATGCCTTTTTCTCATGTTCACACCTTCAACAATCACCCTATTTTTCGAAGGAAATACTTTAAGTACTTTACCGGATTTACCTCTATAGTTGCCTGCTATTACAACAATGTTATCGTTTTTTCTAATCTTCATTTCATCATTCCTTTTTTATAATACCTCGGGAGCCAGGGAAATAATTTTCATAAATTTTTTATCTCTCAGCTCTCTTGCAACGGGACCAAAGATACGTGTACCCCTCGGTTCATTCTGCGGAGTCAACAAAACCGCAGCGTTTTCATCAAATCTTATATAAGAGCCGTCTTCCCTGCGCACTTCTTTTTTCGTCCTAACTATAACAGCACGGGAGACTTCACCTTTTTTCACTCCGCCGCTGGGTAAAGCTGTCTTAACAGATACAACTATCAAATCACCCACGCTTGCATAACGTCTGTTGCTTCCGCCAAGAACCCTAATACACTTAACTCTCTTTGCACCGGAATTATCAGCTACTACCAAATTTGTTTCTTCTTGTATCATGACCCGAATACTCCTGGAAAAACTTTATTTAGCTTTTTCAACTACTTCAACTAAGCGCCACTTTTTTCTTTTACTTATAGGACGGGTTTCCATAATCTTAACAACATCACCCATACCAGCCTGGTTATTTTCGTCATGTGCCATAAGTCTGGTTGTTTTCTTAAAATATTTCTTATAAAGAGGATGAGCTACACGTCTTTCGATTGCAACAATTATGCTTTTACTCATTTTGTTGCTTACAACTGTTCCGATCCTGACTTTTCTCGAATTTCTTACTGTCTCCATAAATACTATGGCACTCCTTATTTATTTTCCTTTGTTCCGCTTTGCGGAATGGCTTCTTCCGATTCCCGTTGTTTCAATATTGTCTTGAGTCTTGCAATATCTTTTTTAACCAACCCAAGTTTTGCAGTGTTGGTTAAATTTTTCAATTCATGCTGAAATCTCAAATCTGTAAGATTAACTTCTTCTTCAACAATTCTTCTCTTGATTTCTTCGGTCGACATCTCTTTTATTTCAAACATCTTCATATCCAAGCGCCTTTATTTTATTATTCGTAATCCGTTCTGGTTACAATTTTTGTCTTGATAGGAAGTTTATGCGACGCTATTTTCAACGCTTCGTGTGCAGTTTCCTTGTCCACGCCGCCTACTTCAAACATAATTTTACCCGGTTTTACAACTGCAACCCAAAATTCAGGAGCGCCTTTTCCCTTACCCATTCTTGTTTCCAAAGGTTTTTTGGTTACCGGTTTATCGGGGAAAATTCTAATCCAAACTTTACCGTCCCTCTTCATTTTTCTGGATAACGCCACACGGCATGCTTCTATTTGACGACTTGTAATCCACGCTGCTTCCAATGATTTCAACCCAAAGTCTCCAAAATTAACAAGGTGACCTCTTGTAGCTTTACCGGCTCTTCTTCCTCTGTGCTCTTTTCTGTATTTAACTCTTTTGGGCATTAACATGAGAATAACTCCTAAAACTTTTTATTCGATGTAAATTTATTCCGCCAATCTCTTTCCTAAAATTTCGCCGCGGCAAATCCAAACTTTCACACCGATCGATCCGTAAATTGTTTGTCCAGTTGCTCTTGCGTAATCGATATCAGCTCTCAATGTATGCAGCGGAATCCTTCCTTCCTTATACTGTTCGGTACGAGCCATTTCGGCACCGCCCAACCTACCGGAACACATAATTCTAATTCCTTCTGCGCCCATTCTCATTGCAGATGTAATAGCGGATTTCATCGCTCTTCTAAAAGAAACTCTTCCTTCAATTTGTCTCGCAATATTTTCCGCAACCAAAAATGCATCCAGTTCCGGTCTCTTGATTTCGGTTATTTGTACTTTTACTTCTTTATCGGTAATCGTTTTTAATTCCTGTTCAATCTGCGCAATCTCCTTACCGCTCTTTCCAATTACTACACCGGGTCTTGATGTATGAATAGTAATGATTATGTTCTTTGATGTTCTGTCAATTATTATCGAAGCAATGCCAGCGTTCTGTAATCTTTTTCTAATGTAATCTCTTAACTTTTTGTCTTCCAAAAGTTTGCCGGAATAACTTTTATTTTCGTACCAGTTAGATTCCCATCCTCTAATGATACCTACTCTTAAACCTATTGGATTTGTTTTCTGACCCAAACATTCCTCCTAATAATTAACTTTTAGTAGCAATAACTATAGTTACGTGATTAGATCTTTTTCTTATTCTATAAGCCCTGCCCATCGGCGCCGGTGAAATTCTTTTCAAAGTCGGACCCTGGTTAACAAAGGCTTCTTTGATTACCAATTCGGAAACGTTATGTTTATTGCTTTCGTCTTTATTCATCAAATTAGATATCGCTGATCTCAAAACTTTCTCGGCATCTTTCGATGCATGCTTTGGAGAAAAGTGTAAAATCTCAATCGCATCTGCTACCGATTTGCCGCGGATAAGGTCAACAAGTAACCTCATTTTGCGGGGAGAAGAACCGATATACTTATGTGTTGCTTTTGCTTCCATTATTCGTTACCTCAATTTTATCACATAGTGCGGCATAGTTATCCATCAAAGAAGTCCTTGGGACTTTAGTGATGGCTAAGCCACATACTCTTCAGGTTATCCGCTTACTTTTGCAGCTTTCTCAGCTTTTGTTCCCGGATGACCCCTAAATATTCTCGTTGGTGCGAATTCTCCAAACTTATGACCAACCATATTCTCCGAAATATAAACGGGAATCATTTTGTTACCGTTATGAACAGCTATTGTATGACCGACAAATTCCGGAGTAATTGTACTAGAACGGGACCATGTTTTAACAATTTTTTTCTGATTGGTATCATTCAACTTTTGAATTTTCTTCAACAACTTGATATCTACAAAAGGACCTTTTTTAACTGATCTTGGCATATACTACTCTATTTTCTTCTCTTAATAATATACTTGTTAGAAGGTTTTTTCCTTTTACGAGTTTTTAAACCTTTAGCTTTCTGACCCCATGGTGAAACCGGATGTCCGCCGCCGGAAGTTTTTCCTTCGCCGCCGCCCATCGGGTGATCCACCGGGTTCATTGTAACACCTCTGTTATGAGGTCTAATTCCGAGCCACCTGCTTCTTCCGGCTTTACCCAGGCTCACATTCTCACGATCTGCATTACCAACGGTACCGTAAGTAGCTATACATTCCTGGTCAATCATTCGAACTTCACCGGAAGGAAGTTTTAACTGAGCAAATTTTCCTTCTTTTGCCATAAGCTGCAATGATGTTCCGGCAGAACGAGCAAGCTGTCCGCCTTTCCCGGGTTTTAATTCAACGTTGTGAACAAAACTTCCGAGTGGAATTTCTTTCAACGGCATTGCATTTCCAACTTTGATTTCTACACCGGTACCGGAAAGTAGTTCATCGCCAACCTTTAGTCCGTTCGGAGCTAAAATATATCTCTTCTCGCCGTCTTTATAATTCAGCAACGCAATTCTTGCCGATCTATTAGGATCATATTCAATCGAAAAAACTTTTGCCGGTATACCGTGTTTGTTTCTATTAAAATCAACGATCCTATATTTTCTCTTGTGACCGCCGCCTCTATGACGAGCAGTAACTCTTCCATGATTATTCCTGCCGCCGGATTTCTTGAGCGATACAACTAAAGATTTTTCCGGAGTCGTTTTGGTTATCTCCTCAAAAGAAGAATAACTCATAAATCTCGTACCGGGCGTTACAGGTTTTAATTTTCTAATTGCCATTTAAATTCTGCTCCAATTCGGAATAACTATACTTCGCTAAAAATATCTATAGTCTGACCTTCTTTGAGGGTCACAACTGCTTTTTTGAATCTTGGCGTTTTGCCGGTAAACCTACCCCTTTTGGTAAATTGAGTTTTCGATTTACCTTTATGCCTTGTGGTATTTACGGCAACTACATCAACTTCAAATTTTTGTTTAATAGCTTGAGCTATCTCAATTTTATTTGCATCGAACGCAACAACGAAACCGAATTTTGTAGCATCTCTTTCGCTGATGCCCGACATTTTTTCTGTTATCAAAGGTCTAATTAAAATATTACGCATTTTATAACCGCATTAATTAAATGTATTTTCCAATAACTTAACTGCGCTTTTCTGCATCAATAAAACCTGGTTGTTTACCAGGTCGTAAGCAGAAGCATTATTCGCTTCCAAAATATTTACTTTGGTTATATTTCTTCCGGATTTGTAAATATTCTCTTTCTTCCTGTCGGTTAAAAGCAAAGTTTTCTTCCCTTTGATATTCAGGTTGTTGATAAGTTCTACAAAATTTTTTGTCTTAGGAGAATCATAATCAAAATCTTCAACAACCATAATCTGGTTTGCTTTTGCTTTATAAGACAAAGCGGATTTTCTTGCAAGTGTAACGACTTTCTTATTTAGTTTTTGTCTGTAATCTCTCGGTTTCGGACCGAATATCGCACCACCGCCGACCCACAATGGTGACCTGGATGTACCGGCTCTTGCTCCGCCTCTTCCTTTTTGACGCCACGGTTTCCTTCCGCCGCCTCTAACTTCGTTTCTTTCTTTTGCTTTATGGGTACCTTGTCTTTGATTTGCCAGATAAGCTTTAACCGATAAGTAAAGAACATGATCGTTCGGTTCAATCTCAAAAATGTCTTTTGATAATTCTACTTCCTCGCCTGATTTGGTACCGTCTGTTTTATAAACTTCTAGTTTCATTTTTCACACAATTATTTATTTATTTCTACAATTGAGTTCAATGCGCCCGGAACTGCGCCTTTAACCATTAAAATGTTTTTCTCGGGAATTATTTTAACTACCTTCAAATTGAGGACGGTAACACTGCTGTACCCCATTCTTCCTGCCATTTTCTGTCCTTTAAAAACTCTTGAAGGATAAGAACTTGAACCGATTGATCCAGGTGCTCTACTTCTATCGCTTTGACCATGCGTTACCATACCGACTCCGCTAAATCCATGTCTTCTAACAACTCCCTGAAAACCTTTTCCCTTACTCTTACCGGAAACTTTAACTTTGTCACCAACTTGAAAAAGATCCACTTTTAATTCATCACCAACTTTAAATTGGGCGAAATCATAATTACGAAATTCTCTAAGAACAGCAGGAATCTTCAAGTTAAGTTTTTTGTAATTTTCAAGCTGCGGCTTATTAATTTTCTTTTCCTTCTTTTCCCCGAAGCCGATTTGCAATGCCTCGTAACCGTCTTTCTCTTTTGTTTTAACTGAATAAATAGTACAAGGACCTACTTCCAAAACGGTTACGGGAATCATATTCCCGTCTTC
>CAZRIQ010000103.1:0-7245 GCA_964600175.1 uncultured Melioribacter sp.
ATGTTTCGGCACAATCTCTCGGCTGGTCAAGAAGAACAATTTCACAAAAATTATTGCGATCTGTCACAATATTATTCCGCATGAAAGAAGAGTCGGCGACAAAGCTTTGGCAAAATATTTTTTCAAGAAAGCCGATAAGTTTGTTTTACTTTCTTCTAAGGTTGAAGGGGATTTGCAATCGATAAAACCTGGAGCGGAGTTTATTACATTATACCATCCCGTTTATTCACATTTCGGGAAAGCAGCCGACACGATAGAAGCAAGGAAATACCTGAATATTAATGATGAAAAAGTCGTCCTTTTTTTCGGCTTCATCCGTAAATATAAAGGACTTGATATTTTATTGGAAGCCGTTAACATAATAAAAGACAGAATGAAACTAACGTTAATCGTTGCGGGCGAGTTTTATGAAAACGAAGAAAAATATATTTCACTGATTAACAAATTGGGGCTGAAAGAAAACATTAAGTTGTATAAGAACTATATTCCAACCGATGAAGTAAAATATTATTTTTCCGCAGCAGATGTGGTTGTTCTTCCTTATAGAAATGCAACACAAAGCGGAATAGTACAAGTGGCTAACAATTTCGGAAAACCCGTTATAGCTACAAAGGTAGGCGGTTTAGCCGAAGAAATAGAAGATGGCATTACCGGTTACCTTGTTGAAAAAGAAAATCCCGAAAAGTTAGCCGAAGCAATTTTAAAGTATTATAATGAGAATAAAAAAGAAGAATTTTCAAAAAATATTTCTGCAAGATTAGCTGAAATTTCCGTTGAAAATTTCGCAAAAGAATTGATAAACTTTATAAAAAAATAATAATCGTAAGGTTTAAAATGGCAAAGACCAAAGAGCGAAAAACGAAAAAAGCAAACGAGAACAATTCGTTCGATATTAATAAAATCATCCCGGAAAAGTATCAAACCATAGCGGCTTTTAGCGTAATCCTAATAATATTTTTAATTTATTTTTCACCGATGTACTTCGGCGGAAAAACTTTCGAGTCCGGCGATATAATCACTGCTCATAGTTCTAAGACATTCGTTAATGAAGAACATACCGGGTACACACTGTGGGATCCTTATATTTTCTGCGGAATGCCGGCTTATGTTATTGCCGTCGGTTATAAATGGTTTAACATGATTTACGTCGGCATAACTTCTTTACGTTCCGTATTCTCAGCCTTCTTTGAAGTTGAATATGCACAGTGGACTTTTTATTTGCTAATGCTCGCGTTTTCCAGTTTTCTTCTTATAAAATATTTGACAAAAGATTCCGTACTCAGTTTGTTCGGAAGCCTGGCAACAGCTTTTTCGTCGGGTTTAATATTGTTTTTGTTTATCGGCCATATAACAAAACTTACCGCTCTCGCATTCTATCCGCTGATATTTCTGATACTCTTAAAATTCGAAAAGAAAATAAAGCTCCGAGACTTTTTGATATTAACTATTGTACTCCAGTTATCAATAATCAGCTGGCACGTGCAGATTATTTTCTACACTCTTTTTTCGGTCCTAATTTACTTCTTATACTTCATTATCAGCTCGCTTATCAGAAAAGATAACGAACGCGTGATACATTACATAAAGTCCGGGTTAATCTTTGCCGCAGCTTTTGTAATTGCGTTATTAACAATGTCGGATAACCTTACACAGGTTTATGAATACAATCCCTATTCCACCCGGGGAACACAAAGTATAGTCGACAAAAGCAAAAGCAGCGTACCGTTGGAACAAAGCTCCAATTTTTATGAATATGCAACCAATTGGTCGTTCTCTCCCGGTGAAGTTCTAACTTTTATCATTCCCTCCTATTACGGATTCGGCAATTCGGAATATACGGGACCATTAACTCAAGATCAGACAGTCCAGGTGAACACGTATTTTGGTCAAATGATGTCAGTCGATTTGCCGATGTACATGGGAGTATTAATATTTTTCCTGGGTCTGTTTTCTATTTATCTAAATTGGGATAACCGTTTCATACGATATTTAACAATCTTGATTTTGATTTCACTGCTAATCTCATTCGGGAGAACTTTCTCACCAGTTTATAATTTGATGTTTTATTACTTCCCGTTCTTCGACAAATTCCGCGTTCCGTCGATGGTCTTGATCTTAGTACAACTAAGTTTCCCGGTGCTCGCCGTGATGGGATTACACAAAATTATTCAGCTAAAAAAGACTAACAATTTGAAAGTCGCGAAGTTGATAAAAAATTCTGCGTTTGTCTTTACCGGGATTTTTGTCATCTCACTTTTATTTAACAGCGCAATCTCAGATTGGTTTGCCGGAAGAATAAGTGACTACGTAAATACACTGAGCGGCAGCAACCGTCAGCTTGCAATGCAGTTTTCCGCTTTATCCGATTACATAACGGAAATGTTCACTTCGGACTTTTCCATAGCTTTTGGGATACTCACTATATCCTTCTGGTTTATTTACGCTTATTGGAATTCAAAAATTTCCGCCCATTTGATGACTACAGCCCTTATTATTCTCGTCCTTTTTGACTTAATGAGAATCGACAGCCGCGGCTCAAAATATAGCGTGTCCCAGAATGCGGATGAAATGTTCAACCAACCGGATTACATAACAGTTATCAAAAATCAAAACGACAAAGAACCTTATAGAATTTTGAATATTAAACGCGACGGCTCATTCGGTTCATTCAACAGGAATTCAAACTTTAACTCGTACTTTCTTCAGCAGGATTTCTACGGTTACTCATCTGTGAAACCGAGGTCGTACCAGGATTTTATGGATGTGCTGGGACCGGTAAATACAAATTTGTGGCGGATGCTCAACGTTAAATATATAATTTCAGATCAAGCATTAAGCATACCGGGATTAAACCTGATCGATTCGAAAAATAAATCTTACGTGTATAAGAACACAGATGCACTGCCCCGAGCGTATTTTGTAGATAGTGTTGCAGTAATAGATTCCGAAATGCAGATCATTAAAGACATCGGGAAACCCGGTTATGATCCGCAAGCAGTGGTTTATTCACTTGAAGGATTGAATATTGACAAACCGGACTCGACCGCGTATGCACATGTTGTAAGTTATAAAGATGAAAAAATAGGACTGGAAGTAAATGCATCGGGAAATAATTTATTATTCCTCGGCGATACTTACTATCCCAACGGATGGTTTGCTTACATAGACGGGAATAAAACCCCGATTTATAAAATTAATCACGGGTTCAGGGGAATAATCGTCCCAAAGGGCAAACATAAAATAGTATTCATTTACGCACCGGTTAGTTTCGTCATAACAAAAAACATCGTACTGATTACAAGTATCCTTACTATTTTACTGCTTATATTCAGTGTGGTCAAAGAGAAAAAATATTTCTTGAAATCTCCGGCTAACGAACCGGCAAGTTAATAATGCAAGCGAACATCAAATATTTTATAAAGCACTCTCTCGTTTACGGGATCAGCAGTATTGCTCAAAAAGCATCCGGTATTATATTAATTCCTGTTTTCACTAAATATTTATCTACTTCCGAGTTCGGTCAACAGGGAATATTGATTGTAACTATTGCTATAATTTCTCAAATCATTATTCTTGGTCAGGGGCAGTCCGTCATCCGCTTCAGCAACCTTGAAGAATACCGGCAAAAAAAAAAGTCGGTGTTCTTTACGCTGCTTACACTAGTAACAGCAATATCTGTTTTATTTATAATAGCGGGCAGTTCTTTTGTTGATTCTTTCGCTTCTCTTTTCGAAGATAGTGTCGCTTTCCGGGAATATTTAAACATTGCCTTATACATAATCGCTTTAACAAGTATAAACTCTCTCATTACAAACAAAATAAGGGCGGATGAAAAATCAGTCCTTTTTACTGCTTCCGGTGTTGCCAAACTTTTAGCCGTATTGATTGCCGGGGTTTATTTGGTCGCCTTCAAAAATATGGGCGTTAAAGGTGTGCTGTTTGCCAACTTAGCGGGAGAAATAGCCACAATGGCAGTTGTAATTCCGTTCCTATTTGACAAACTGCAATTTAAATTCGATACAAAGATTTTAATAGAATCGTTGAAGTTCGGAATTCCTCTTATATTTAGCGCCCTTGCAATGAACCTATTAAACTGGAGCGACCGTTACATTTTAAAACTTCTTACTGCTTATTCTACTCTTGGACTATATGAACTTGCTTATAGAGTCGCCGGTATTCTCAACATGTTTTTCATTGTTCCGTTCAGTTTAACGCTGCTTCCCATTGCATACAAATTTTACAAACAAGACGGCGATAAAATCTTTTATTCGAAGATTCTTACTTTCTTTTCATTCGTACTGTTCTGGGCGGGGCTTGCCCTTTCAATTTTCGGGAAAGAAATTGTACATCTATTTGCACTCAATACTTCGTACTACCCCGCTTATAGTGTTGTGCCTATATTAACTTTATCCTACTGTATATTTGGAATGAGCTTGGTTACAGCATTGGGTTTGTATCTAACAGGCAAAACAAACAGTGTTGCCGCTATCTTCATCGTTTGTTCGGCAATAAATATAGGACTAAACTTTTGGCTGGTTCCATATTGGGGAATGACTGCTTCCGCATTAAATACCTTTATAGCATTTTTACTCCTTGTGATATTTACAACCATTAAATCCAACAAATATTACAAAATAAAGTTCGAATACTTCCGGATAATAAAAATTATACTCGCAGCGGTATTGTTATATTTTGTAGCAGAATTTTTCAGCACGGGTGATTTGGTAACAAATATTATTTTGAAACTAGCAGTTTTGGTATTTTATCCCGTAATATTAATTTTAATCGGGTTTTTTAAAAGAAACGAAATAGAACAAGTAAAAGCCATGTTAGTTAATATCAAGAACAAATTCTAAGAGTCGGATGAAAAAGTTTCTTTGGGAAATTTTAAACAAACTTAAAATCGGCGGTCCGCTGCAACTGTTTTTGAACAGCTGGTTGAAAGACTTGGGGTGGTTCAACAGTTTCTATAAAAAAGAATCCGTAGACAAAAACAACGAACCCTTGCCCTGGTATACTTACTCGTTCATAGATTTTTTGAAACCGCGGCTTTCAAAAAATTTTAATGTGTTTGAATTTGGTTCCGGTAATTCTACCCTTTGGTTTTCAAAATATGTTAATTCAATTAAGTCAGTCGAACATGACAAAAATTGGTATGAAAAAGTCGGAGATAAATTACCCGCAAATGCAGAAGTTTTTTACAAGGAAAGTAAGGATTATCCCAAAGAAGTTTCCGCTTCGGGAAAGAAGTATGAAATTATAACAATAGATGGAATCGATAGGAATGATTGTATCTACCAGAGTATAAATTCATTAACGCAAAACGGTGTTATAATATTGGACAATAGTGAACGCATTGACTATAAAGCATCGATAGAGTTTTTACTTTCAAACGGATTTAAGAAAATCGACTTCCGGGGAATGTGTCCTGTCACTCCTATAAGTTCGTGTACTTCAATATTTTATAAGGATGGAAATTGTCTGGGAATTTAAAAAATACGCTGCATCATACTTTTTACAAAATAACTTACCCGTTGTTTTATCTAAAATGGCTTCAATATTCTTCAAGTCATAATGAAATTAAATTAATTGTCGGTTCCGGATCCATTGGCTTTCAAGATTGGTTTGCCACAGACATCCAATTTCTCAATGTCGCTTCTGAGAATGATTTTGCGAGACTTTTCAAAGTAAAAAAAATTGATAAAATTTTAGCCGAGCACGTACTTGAACATCTTACTACGGAACAGTTACAATCGATGGCTGAAAATTTCTACAAATATTCTACGCCTCAAATTAATATAAGAATAGCTGTTCCAGACGGGTATCACAAGAACGAAGAATATATAAACCAGGTTAAACCCCACGGAACGGGAAACGGGGCTCACGATCATAAACATCTTTTCAATTACAAATCATTGAGTGAGATATTTGAAAAAGCCGGGTTCAAAGCTACGCCGGTCGAATACTGGGATGAAAATAATGAGTTTCACACAAACTATAAAAATGATGATAAAGGAACCGTCCGTAGGTCTCTCATAAATGACAAAAGAAATGCAGACGGAATTCCGCATTATACTTCTCTTATTATTGATTTCACAAAATAATTTGTGTCGCTATGAACAAGCTCGCTCCGATTATTTTGTTTGTTTACAACAGACCGGAACACACAAAGAAAACGGTTGAATCTTTGATGAGTGTTTCTTCCGCTTTCGACTCGGTGTTATACATATTTTCCGACGGCGCAAAAAATAAAGACGATGAGGCTAAAGTTCTTCAAGTGCGTAATTTTATAAAATTAATTTCCGGCTTCAAAAAAATAACAATCGCGGAAAGAGGAAAAAATTTGGGGCTGGCAAATTCGGTTATAAACGGAATTAACGAGGTTTTCCGGCAACACGATAAAGCGATAGTGCTTGAAGATGATTTGGTGTTCTCAAAAAGCTTTCTCACGTTTATGAATGCTGCGTTAGACAAGTTTCAGAATGTCGAAAACGTGTTTTCAATTTCCGGGTATAACTTCCCGATAAATATCCCAACAGACTATAAGTACGATATTTACCTGTCTCAAAGAGCGTCCTCATGGGGATGGGCAACATGGAAAGACCGGTGGTTAAAAGCCGATTGGAACGTTTCCGACTTTAATTCTTTTATAAAAGATAAAAACGCAGTGAAGAAATTTAACGAAGGCGGAGCCGATCTAACACGAATGTTAAAAAATCATATTGAAGGTAAAATTGATTCTTGGGCAGTTAGATGGAGTTATACTCATTTTAAGAACAATGCTTTCTGCGTTTACCCGGTTAAGTCAAAAGTACAAAATATAGGTATGGACAGCTCCGGTCTCCATTCAATTATAACAGATAAATTCTATGTAGATTTGGACACTTCTGATGACCAAGAAAATATGAAAACCGATATTTATCCTGATGAAAGAATTCTTAAAAACTTTGAAAAGTTTTTTAAGTTCGCTTTGCACGAACGCCTCTATTGGAGAATTAAAAGAAGATTTAAACTCACAAATTAAAATATGCCATGTTGAAAAGAATTTTTGAACAAATATTTAAACAGCATGAGTTGATTGAAAATCCACCGGTTTTGATTGACATCGGTGCATCTGAATATCTGCATCCAAAATGGAAACTATTAGCAAAACATTCCATTTGTATAGCTTTTGATGCGGACAGTCGAGACTTTAAATTTGTCGAGGAAGAAAACAAAAATTTTAAAAAACTGATAACTTACAAC
>CAZRIQ010000104.1:0-7245 GCA_964600175.1 uncultured Melioribacter sp.
GAATTACAATATCTGGCTCGACTTTGAAATTTTAGGAAGAACAATTTCCAAAATGTTTTTAGGACGGAGTAATTAAATGGCAAAAAATATACTGGATTTTGAAAAGCCGATAATCGAACTTGAAAATAAAATTGAAGAGATGAGAAAATATGAAGGTGATCTCGATATAAGTTCGGAAATAAAAAACCTTGAAGAAAAAGTGTTGCAACTCAAGCAAAATGTTTATGAAAATTTAACCCGTTGGCAGAGAGTTCAATTAGCCCGTCATCCCGAACGACCGTATACGCTGGACTATATTAATTTGATGACTACAGATTTTATCGAGCTGCATGGAGACCGTTTATTTAAAGATGATAAAGCTATTGTAGCCGGATTAGCGAAACTTGATGAATACAAAGTAATGATAATCGGGCATCAAAAAGGAAGAGACACAAAATCAAATTTGTTTAGAAATTTCGGGATGCCGAACCCCGAGGGTTACAGGAAGGCTCTTCGCTTGATGAAACTCGCAGAGAAGTTTAATATTCCGGTGATCACAATGCTTGATACTCCGGGTGCCTATCCTGGGATTGAAGCCGAACAAAGAGGACAGGCAGAAGCTATCGCGAGAAATCTTTTTGAGATGAGCAAATTAAAAGTGCCAATCATTGTCGTGATCGTTGGAGAAGGTGCAAGCGGCGGTGCGCTTGGAATAGGAATAGGCGATAGGGTGCTTATGCTTCAGAATACTTGGTATTCCGTAATTTCTCCTGAATCGTGTTCGAGTATTTTATGGCGAAGCTGGGATTACAAAGAACAAGCCGCCGAATCTTTGAGGCTTACGGCTAAAGATCTTCTTGAGCAGGGAATCATTGACCGAATTATTCCCGAACCGCTTGGCGGTGCTCATAAAAATTATAGTTTGATGGCTTCCACATTAAAAACAGTTTTAAAAGAAGAACTTGAACAATTGGTAAAGTTAAAACCCGAAAAGCTGATCCAGAATAGAATTGATAAGTTCGGTAAGATGGGAGTCTTTGTTGAGTAATTTCCATTAATCATTTCATATATGCTGTCCCATAAAACATTAATTCGCGTTAGATATGCCGATACAGATAAGATGCAGTTCGTTTATAACGGGAAGTATCTCGAATATTTTGAAGTTGGAAGAACCGAATTGTTGCGGGATACCGGCGTACCTTATAGTGAAATAGAAAAACAAGGTTATCAGCTTCCGTTGATCGAAGCAGGCATCAAATATAAAAATCCGGCAAAGTATGACGACCTTCTTGAAGTTGAAGCTTCGCTTAAAGAATTGTATTCACCAAAAGTTCATATTGAATATGTGGTTCGAAGAAGCGGTACGGGAGAAATAATTGCAGAGGGATTTACGACGCACATATTTATGAAAGTCGATACAAAGAAAGCCGTTCGTCCTCCAAAAGTTTATATTGATGCGCTTAAACAATATTTTGAATAATGAACTTTGTTATTGAACCTTAGCGATCTTAGCGAGAACTTTGCGTTCTTTTCGGTTAAGTTTTAAAGCAAACCGCAAAATCCGCTAAGAAGCGCGAAGCACGCAAAGTGATTATATAAGACGGTCAAAATTTAGATGCTTGAAAAAATAAAAGAACTTACCAAAGACACTGCAATTTACGGGATAAGCACTATCGTTGGCAGGTTTATTGGTTTTATACTTGTCCCCTTCTATACAAATGTAATAAACACAAGCGACTTTGGAATTTATTCGAACGTCTATGCCTACATTGCCTTTCTCAATGTGATCTTTATTTACGGCATGGATGCGTCGTTCATGAAATACGCATCGTTAATAAAACCCAGCGAAAGGAAAGATGTTTTTTCAACACCGTTTTGGTTTATAACTGTATCTACAATTTTGTTTTCTATAATTCTTCTTTTGTTTAAAGCCCCGTTCAGATCTGTAATGGAGATACCGAGTGACTTTAGCAAACTGTATAATTACCTTATATTGATTTTATTCTTAGATACTATTGCTCTTGTTCCGTTTGCACGTCTAAGACTCGAGAGAAGAGCCGGAAAATTTGCCGCAATAAAACTCGGCAACATAATATTAAACCTCGGGTTGAATCTCTATTTAATATTGGTACTGAAAATGGGAATCGAGGCAATTTTCATCAGCAATTTGATTGCTTCTCTGTTCTCATTCGTTGCTTTGCTTCCGGATATTCTGAAGAACATAAAACTCAAGATCGATAAAGAAATACTGATCAAAATGTTGAAATTTGGTATTCCGTACCTTCCGGGAAGTCTTGCGGCAATGATGGTTCAGGTAATTGATAGACCGGTTGTCCTTGCACTCACGGATGCATCTACACTCGGAATTTACCAGGCAAATTACAAACTCGGCATTTTTATGATGTTGATTGTCTCGATGTTCAATTATGCCTGGCAGCCGTTCTTTCTGAACAACGCGAAGGAAAAGAATGCCAAGGAATTGTTCTCGAAAATTTTTACGCTGTTCCTTCTTTTCACAAGCTTAATCTGGATATTTCTATCGTTATTCATTGACGATTTTGCCCGATTCAAAATATTGCACGGCATTACAATTATTGGAAAAGATTACTTGGGCGGATTGGTAATCGTTCCGGTCGTTCTTTTGGGATATTTGTTCAACGGACTGTTTGTTAATTTTACAGCCGGTATTTACATAAAAGAGAAAACGAAGTATTTTCCAATTGTAACCGGGTCCGGAGCGGCAATAAATGTTGTAGTAAACTTTTTGTTAATTCCGCAGATCGGAATTATGGGAGCTGCAATTGCCACTCTTGCAAGCTACATGGTTATGGCAGGCGGACTTTTCATCTTCTCTCAGAGAGTTTATAAGATAGAATACGAATATTCTAAAATCATTAAGATACTACTTCTGATTTTTGTAACCGGGGGGGCATATTATTACATCTATTATAATATAGGTATGAACTTTCCTATAAAAGTTGTTTTACTGCTGGGTTTTGTAGGTTCGCTGTTATTGATGAAGGTTGTAGAACTTTCGGATGTAGGAAGGTTATCCAAGTTGCTATTGCGTAGAACCAAAATTTGATTGATATCTGCTTAAAAATCCGTCGTTAAAATTCAAGCTGATTTTTACTCCCGTTTTTTTGTAAATTTATATTGCATACCAAAAAGAGAACATGGAAGAAATTCAGGTAAAGATAAAAAGAGTATCCGATAATTTTGATCACATTCCGTTTCCGGAATATGCTACGGCGGGAAGTTCCGGTCTCGATCTTCGCGCGGCAGTGGAAAATGATTTTGTGCTGGGTGCAAAACAGTTTGCACTTATTCCTACCAATTTGAGTGTAGAGATTCCACAAGGATTTGAAATTCAAGTTAGACCGAGGAGCGGTCTTGCCGCAAAAAACGGTATAGGAGTTTTGAATACTCCCGGAACTATCGACTCCGATTATAGGGGGGAGATCAAAGTTATTCTGTTTAATTTCAGTGAAAAGGATTTTATAATAAAACCGGGTGACCGCATTGCCCAAATGATTTTGAGCAAAGTATGGAAGGCAAATTTTGTCGAGACGGACAATTTGGATGAGAGTAAAAGGGGCGAGGGCGGATTCGGCCATACGGGAAAATCTTGAAAGACATGCATGATAGCATGGTTTGGTAGTAGCATGCAATCATGCTTCATTGCATCTTATATGAAAGGATTTTGATGGGAGATTTTGTACATCTTCACAATCATTCGCATTATAGTCTTCAGGACGGTGCGTGCACAATTGACGGACTGATTAAAACCGCAGGCGAAATGAATATGCACGCCATTGCTCTTACCGATCATGGTGTCATGTTCGGCATCTCTGAATTTTATAAGAAAGCAAGGAAAGCAGGAATAAAACCGATAATCGGGATGGAGGCATACATTGTTCCCAACGGCAGCAGGTTTGACAAAGGAACCGACAACGATTCCGGCAGAAAGAGATCCAAGCACTATAACCACCTTGTTTTACTGGCGAAAAATAAAACCGGTTACAGAAATTTGATGAAACTTTCTACTCTCGGTCACATAGAGGGATTTTATTATAAACCGAGAATCGATGTTGAACTTTTGGAGAAGTACAGTGAGGGATTGATTTGTACTTCGGCTTGTCCTGCAGGACCGATATCGACTCACTTAATTAATGATGATTATAAAAGTGCCCGTTCGTTTGCAATAAAACTTAATGAGATTTTCGGTGACGACTTTTACCTCGAAATTCAGGACCACGGACTTGATATCGAAAAACCGATTCTTAACGGGATGCCCAAACTTTCCACGGACCTTGGTATAAAATTAGTTGCGACAAACGACATTCATTACATTGAAAAAGATCATGCAATTCCCCACAATGTTTTGTTACTGCTGGGCGATAAAACCGGAACTGCCGATCATAACGATTTGAGATATGGAACTGACCAGGTTTATTTCAAATCGATTGACGAGATGAAAAACATCTTCAGGCATTATAAGGATGCAGTAGAAAACACTCTTGAGATTGAACAGAAAGTAGACTTGTCGCTGGATTTTGAAGGTCATCAATTTCCGGTATTTCCAATCCCCCCTGAAGCGAAAGTAAAATCTCTGGAAGGCTATTTGGAAATTTTGGCGAAGCATGGTCTCGAAAGGAAATTTAAAAAGATTAACAGAGATATCGAAGACCGCTTCAACTATGAACTTGAAGTTATCAACCAGATGGGTTATGCCGGCTACTTTCTTGTGGTTCAGGATTTTATAAATGCTGCCAAATCAAGGGGGATACCTGTTGGTCCGGGAAGAGGAAGTGCTGCGGGAAGTTTAGTTGCATATTCACTCGGTATTACAAACGTAAATCCGCTTGATTATAATCTACTCTTCGAGAGATTTCTAAACCCCGCAAGAAAATCGATGCCTGACATTGACGTTGACTTTGCTGACGACCAGAGAGACGATGTAATAAAATATGTTAAGGAAAAGTACGGCGAAAATTCAGTCTGCCAAATCATTACTTTTAACAGACTCTCTTCAAAAGCAGTTATAAGAGATGTTGCGCGCGTTCTAAAAATTCCTATCCCGACAGTCAATAATATTACTAAATGGATACCGTCAAAGTTCGGCAGGGTTTTTACTATTGATCAGGCTTTAGACGAAGTGCCAGAACTTCAATGGATTAAAAAATCCGACGACCCTTTGATACAAGAGTTGATTAGGTATGCTCGTGTACTCGAAGGAATGAATAGAAATGCTTCGAAGCATGCTGCCGGCGTTGTTATTACTCCTGGGGACGTAAGTGATTTTGTGCCGTTGGCTACTTACGGAGATAACGGCGATGTGGTAACTCAATACAATATGAAGGAACTTGAAAACGCCGGACTTCTCAAAATGGACTTCCTCGGTTTACGTACCCTATCTATTATAAGAGATACAATTGAACTTGTGAAAAAGTCCAGGGACGTTGAAGTTGATATTGAGAATATTCCTTTTGATGATGACGAAACTTACAAACTATTTTGGCGGGGACAGACAACCGCCGTGTTCCAGTTTGAATCTGCCCCGATGCGCGAGTATCTGAAAAAGTTGAAACCGACAAGTATAAATGACCTCGCTGCTATGAATGCTCTTTACCGTCCGGGTCCTATGGAGTTTATAGATGATTTCATTGCGTGTAAGCAGGGAAGGAAACAGACTACATATTTACATCCTGTTCTCGAAGACATTTTAAAAGAGACTAACGGCATTATTGTTTACCAGGAACAGGTAATTCAGATTGCTAACAAAGTAGCCGGAATGAGTCTTGCGGAAGCCGACTTGCTGCGCAGAGCAATGGGAAAAAAAGATCTGAAAGCAATGAAGGAACAGAAGCAAAAGTTTACGGAAGGTGCGGTAGGGAAGGGAATCAATAAAAAAATTGCCGAAGAAATTTTTGATGTGATTGACAAGTTTGCAAACTATGGATTTAATAAAAGTCATGCTGTTGCGTACAGTGTTGTTGCGTATCAAACAGCATACTTGAAAGCTCATTATCTTGAAGAATTCATGGCAGCTAACTTAACGAATGAATTCAGCGACGTTGACAAAGTAACCAAACTATTGGATGACTGCCGTAAACTGCACGTTAAAGTTTTACCGCCGAGCATTAACAATCCCTCGGTTAAGTTTGACGTTAAAAACGGTAACATAATTTTTGGGATGTCTGCGATTAAGAACGTCGGCATTTCTGCAGTTGAAGAGATCGTAAGGGCAAAGAAAGAATTGAGCGATGACTTCACTTCTATTTATCAATTTTGTTCTAACATTGATACAAGAATTGTAAACAAAAGAGCTTTGGAAGGACTTGTGCTTGCCGGTGCATTTGACACTTTGGAAGGTACGAGATCGAAACAATTTGCAGCGATAGAAGAAGCACTTAATTTTGGAGGCAAACTTCAGAATGCGAAAGTTTCTCAAACTGAAAGTTTGTTCGGTTCTGCAGAAGAAACATTACATTATCAGGAGCCGTCGCTCCCGGAAGTTCGCGAATGGGAATCAAAAGAAACACTGGCTAAAGAACGGGAAGTGCTTGGAGTGTACCTTACCGATCATCCTCTTACCAAGTTTGAAATTGAATATCATTCGTTTGCGAGTTTGCATCTTGGTGAACCAGCAACGTATAATTTTAACGAAACCGTCAGAGCCTGCGGTGTTATAACAAGTCTGAGGACAAAGATTGATAAGTCCGGAAGAAAAATGGCATTCTTCAAATTGGATGACTTTACCGGTTCGTGTGAATGCTTAATGTTTTCAAAGGTGTATGCTGAGTGCGAGAATATAATAGTTCCGGAATCGACACTTTTGGTTATCGGCAGACTTGAAAGCAGCGGGGACGCGATAAAGCTTCATGCAGAGGAAGTCTATCCACTTTCGGAAGTTAAAACAAGACTTACCAAAAAGCTTGCATTGACAATTGATCCTTCGGTTCAGGATACAAATGTTATATCAAACTTAAAAACAGTTTTTGAAGGATATGAAGGGAATACACCGGTTTATATCCGGGTTAAAGAGAACGGATCTTTCCGAGACTTCTATCTCGACTATAAAGTAGGTATGTCGGAAGAATTTATCGGGAAACTTTCCGATTTGGTTGGTGAAGAAAATCTAATTTACCTTCCGAATTAAATCTTAAGTAAATATCCAATTTCCTGAGATTTGATTTGATTTTCAGTTTTCTTATGTTTGAACGTTTCTAAACAACTTGTAGGAATGAAAATGGAAAAAAAGTG
>CAZRIQ010000105.1:0-3627 GCA_964600175.1 uncultured Melioribacter sp.
CGAATACAATAAATAAGCTTCTTTCCGAGATGGTTCGGAAAGGCTGCACGCATTGTGTTATGGAAGTAAGTTCCGTCGCACTCGATTTGCATAGGGCGGATTATCTTGATTTCAACTTTGCTGTTTTTACAAACATTACTTCGGATCATATGGATTATCATCATACATTCGAGAACTACTTCGCTTCAAAAAAAAATCTTTTTGACATGATCGGTCCCAAAGGAAATATCGTTTACAATAAAGATGATGAGAATTTCTACGGGTTGTTGAAAGATTCAAAAGCACACGGATTTTCATTCGGAAGCGGTAATGCGGATTTCACAATTAAGGACATTGAATACTCGCTAGATGGGACTTCTTTTTCAGTGAATTATTTGAATAAAGAATATCAATTCAGCACAAGTTTGATTGGACATTTTAACGCTTACAATGCAACGGCAGCATTTGCATCGGCTATAGTTTTTGGCGTTGATCCTGAAGTTGCAATTGAAGGAATTACTAAATCGCCGCAAGTACCCGGCAGGTTTGAAGTTGTTAGCAAGGGAGATAAAAAAGTAATTGTCGATTATTCCCACACTGCAGATAGTCTAAAGCAGGCTTTAACAGCCGTTCGGCACATCGTAAAAAACGAGAGACCGGTTGTAACCGTTTTCGGCTGCGGCGGCGATAGAGACAAAACAAAACGTCCAGTTATGGGAGACATTGCCGCATCGATGAGTGATTACATTTTTGTTACTTCGGATAATCCCCGTACCGAGGATCCCAACAAAATAATTGACGAGATAGTGAAAGGTATCAAAACAAAAAATTATAAAGTGATCGAAAATAGAGAGGAAGCGATTAGAAGCGCTATTCATAAATCTGCTCCAAATGCAGTTATTCTTGTTGCCGGAAAAGGTCACGAAAATTATCAGGAAGTAAAAGGTATCAGAACACACTTTTCAGACAAAGAAATTTCGGAGAAATATTTAGAAGAATGGCAAAGTTAAAAATCACACTTGAGGATTTATCATTAATTCCCGGCGCAGTTGTTTACGACGCCGAATCGTATAAACCTGTCTCGAATGTTTCGATTGATTCGAGGCAGATAAAAAAAGGATCAATCTTCTTTGCCATTAAGGGACAAAAATTCGACGGTCACGATTTTGTAAAAGAGGCGGTTCGTAAAGGTGCATCTGCTATTGTTATCAATGAAGATCGCAAGAAAGATATCGGCCCAACGCATACAACACTTGTAACCGTACACGATACTACTCTTGCATTCGGCGAACTGGCAAAAATTTGGAGGAACAAACTCAAAGCGACGGTAATTGCTCTTACCGGCAGCAACGGGAAAACGTCTACAAAAGAATTACTTGCTCATTTGCTTTCTCAAAAATTCAGAGTAGTGAAGACAGAAGCAAACAATAACAATCATATCGGCGTTCCTTTAACCATTTTCCAGGCGGATGAAAAAACCCAGGTACTTATTCTTGAATTGGGAACGAACCACTTTAATGAGATTGAATATTCGGCTGAAATTGCCCAGCCGGATTATTCTTTGATTACAAACATCGGCGATTCTCACCTGGAATTTTTGATGACCCGCGAAGGTGTGTATAACGAGAAGTCTGCGATTTTCAGCGCAGCCACAAAAAGGGAAGGAACAGTTTTCGTTAACTATGACGATCCGATCGTTAAATCGAAAACACGTAGCTATAATAATAAAATTACTTACGGCTTTAGAGGCAACGCAAATTATAAAGGTAAGATAATTGATTGGAACGATGATGGTGAAATAAAAATCTCGATTAAATATAAAAACAAGAAGATTCAAACGGTGCTGCCGCTGTATGGAATGTCGCATGCACAAAACTTTTTGTGCAGTGCAGCAGTAGGATTGGAATTAGGTCTTTCGAAAACCGACATCCTCAAAGCGTTGAAGAAATTGAAGCCGATTGAAGGAAGGCTTAATGTAAAATTCAAAAAGAAAATTGTTTTGATAGACGATACTTACAACTCAAACCCCGACTCTGCAAAAGCAGCAATTGATCTTGCAGGTAAAATTAAAACACACAAGAAGAAATTGTTGATACTCGGCGATATGTTGGAACTGGGAGAAAAATCTGCGCAGCTGCATGAAGAACTAGTTGATTCGATACCGGATAGTAAACATTATACTGTTTATACAATTGGATTGATGATGAAATTTTTGAATGCGGCTTTGTCCGACACAAGTATAGTTGCAAAGCATTTTGACTTTAGGCATGAACTAATAAGTGAAATAAAAGAAAATAATTTTTCAAATCATGTTATCCTTATAAAAGGTTCCCGCGGAATGCGGATGGAAGACTTTGTAAAAATATTCGAGGGAAAATATAGATAAATGTTTTACTACTTATTCGATTATGTAAATAAAATTTTTAACCCGCCCGGATTCGATGTTTTCCGGTTCCTGACTTTCCGATCCGCGTTATCGGCTATTACTGCTTTGTTCATGGCATTCTTTATTGCGCCGAGAATTATAAAGTTTTTAAAGGAGAGGCAGATCGGTGAGAAGATAAGGGAGGACGGACCGCAAAGTCACAAAGCAAAGGCTGGGACCCCAACAATGGGCGGAATAATAGTCCTGCTTTGCATCGTTGTCCCGGTGTTGTTGTGGAGCGATCTAAAAAGTATCTATATAATATTGATTTTATTCGGGACATTGTTTCTTGGTGTTGTCGGTTTCATTGATGACTATCTGAAAGTTGTAAAGAAATACCCTAAAGGATTGATTGCAAAATATAAACTGCTTGGACAGGTAATTGTCGGTTTGGTAATTGGATGTGCAATTTACTTCTTGCCTGAGTTTGCACCGTACAATACACAGACAACATTACCGTTTTTCAAAAATCTGAATTTCGATTTCTCTTACTTATATATACCAGCAGTTGTGTTTATAGTCACCTATACCTCGAATGCGGTAAACTTAACAGACGGCTTGGACGGTCTTGCTATCGGTACATTTATAATAGTAATGATGGCGCTTGCCGTTATAAGTTATGTTTCCGGCAACGTGATTTACGCCGACTATCTGAACATAATGTACTTACCCGGTTCCGGCGAACTGACTGTTTTCATTGCAGCGATTGTCGGTGCGGGGCTCGGCTTTCTTTGGTTCAACTTTTTCCCGGCGCAGATTTTTATGGGAGACACGGGCTCGCTTGCACTAGGCGGGGCATTCGGAATTTTGGCGATACTTATTAAAAAGGAACTTTTAATTCCTATTCTCGGAGGAATTTACTTAATGGAAACGATATCGGTTATTATCCAAAGACTTTATTTCAAATATACTAAGAAGAAATTTGGCGAAGGCAAAAGAGTTTTTAGGATGGCTCCCATTCATCATCATTTTGAATTGTGCGGATGGGCGGAACCGAAGATTGTAATTCGTTTCTATATAATAACTATAATTCTTGCAATAATAAGTTTGGCATCATTCAAAATAAGGTAATGAATATAGAAGACAAAAAAATATCGGTGATTGGTGCAGTAAGAAGCGGAACCGCTGCTGCATTGCTTGCTAAAAAATTAGGTGCAGTGCCGTTTGTGAGCGATATTGGAACGAAAGAAACCCATAATCAAAAAGAAAGGTGAGAAAGCCGC
>CAZRIQ010000105.1:3637-7236 GCA_964600175.1 uncultured Melioribacter sp.
ACGTCTGATTACCCCGCTGGATGGAAAAACCACCACCAAAAAATTAATGAACGCCGTTAACGTTTTTGAAAGCGAAGGAATTGCGTACGAAACCGGCTCGCACACAGATCGTGTTTTTGATTGCGAATTGATAATCACAAGTCCCGGCGTTCCGTCGAATTCGGAAATTTTGATACAAGCGAGTAAGAACAATATAAAAGTTGTGAGCGAAGTTGAATTTGCTTCCTGGTTTTGCAAGGGGAAGATAATTTCTGTCACAGGCACAAACGGCAAGACGACAACAACGTCACTCTGTTCATATACTTTGAATGAGTGCGGTTTGGTAACGCATCTTGCAGGCAATATAGGTACTGCTTTTTCCGATGTTGTTTTAAGTGTCGGCAGCAACGAATTTATAGCACTTGAGACATCAAGTTTTCAGCTCGACTATATAGATTCATTCAAACCGGTATTCTCAATGATTCTTAACATTACTCCGGATCATTTGGATAGATACAATAACAGTTTTGACGAATACAAAAATTCGAAGTATGTGATTGCCAAAAACCAGGATGAGAATGATTTTTTCATTTTCAATGCTGATGATAAAAATTCCTTTAAAGGAATTAATAATTCGAAAGTTAACCGGATCGGCTTTTCGATAAAGGATGAATTAAAGAACGGAAGTTTTTGTCAAAATGAAAAGTTGATGTTTGCTCATAATGGGAACATGGAAACAATCTGCGCGAGCGACGAGCTGTATATAAAAGGAGAACATAACATTGCCAACGCTCTCGCTGTTTTGAACGTAGCTAAGACTTTAAACCTTTCTTCACAACAGGTTAAGAAAGCATTTGAATCTTTTAAAGGTGTTGAACACAGGCTGGAATTCGTAAGAGAGTTAGATGGAGTCAAATATATTAACGATTCCAAGGCAACGAATGTCGATTCTGTTTGGTATGCGCTTAGAAGTTTCAAAGAGCCGTTGTATTTGATTCTCGGCGGAAAAGACAAAGGAAATAATTACGATCAGATAAAAGATTTGGTAAAAGGAAACGTAAAAAAGATTTACGCAATCGGTTCTTCTGCCGAAAAAGTTTACAACTATTTCAAAAATATGGTAGAAGTAGAATTACGAAAAAGTTTGGAAGATTGCGTTCACGCTGCACGAGTTGAAGCCGTTCCGGGAAGTGTGGTTCTTTTATCTCCTGCATGTGCAAGCTTCGATATGTTCGAAAATTATGAACATAGGGGAAAAGTATTTAAACAAGCAGTTAACGAGTTGAAGTAATGAAGAACCTGATAAGAATAATAATAGTGCTTGTTGTAATATTGATGCTGCTTGGTAGTATTATAGTTTTCACTGCAAGCGGTACTTATAGTGCTACAAAGTTCAACAGCATGTACTATTTGTTTAAATCACATGCATGGAAAGTTCTTGTTGCCGGCGTTCTTCTCTTTATTACCGCACTCGTTCCGTATGACTATTATAGAAAATACAGCAAACCGATTTTGATGTTTGTTGTATTACTTCTTCTCATTACCCTTTTTATGCCGAGATACAAAGGTGCGTCAAGGTGGATTGAGTTGAGTTTCATCGGGTTCCAGCCGTCCGAGCTTGTGAAAGTTGCAATTCTAATCCACCTTGCGCAACTGATTGAAAGAAAAGGAGATTTGATTGCCGACTTCAAAAGGGGATTCTTATTCTGCCTCGTTTGGATTTTCGGTATAGCCGGTTTACTGATTTTGCAGCCGAAAGTGAGCAGTGCAATTATAATAATGATTACGACTTTTTCGATGCTGTATGTAGGCGGTGCGCGATTGAAACATATTATAATAACTTCGTTGACAGTCGGCACCGTAGCAACTGTTATAATGTTTTTACTGAAACATACGCGCGAAAGAATATTAAGTTTCTTCGAAAGTTTTATGCATGGCGGGAATGCGAATATCCAGGTGCTGCAGGCAAAGATTGCTTTGGGAAGTGGCGGATGGCTCGGAGTTGGTTTGGGACACAGCAGGCAGAGCGATTTGTTTTTACCCGAATCTTACGGTGATTTTATTTTTTCCATTCTCGGCGAAGAAATTGGTTTTGCCGGGACGGTTCTGGTATTGATTTTATACCTGGCTTTGTTTGTTGCTACAATAATAATTGCAAAGAAAGCACAGGATAGATTTAGTCAGTTATTAGCGTTTGGTTTGGGCATGAACATTTTGATGAGTACGATAGTGAACACTGCAGTAGTAATGGGATTAATTCCAACGACCGGGGTAACATTGCCGTTTATCAGTTTCGGCGGAACTTCGATTATGATATTTGCAGTTTCTATCGGGATGATAATCAATATCGGGAATCAATCTTTAAGAACGGACGAGTTAAAATTAGCACAGGTGTGAAAATATTGAGAACGATCTACAGATTTTTGTTTGCAGGGGGTGGAACAGGCGGACATTTGTACCCGGCGGTTGCTGTTGCCCAACAAATTAAAATGATGAAACCGGAATCGGAAATATTGTTCATAGGTGCAAAGAGTAAAATCGAGTCAAGAGTAATACCACAGCTTGGTTTTAAGTTTAAGTCGATTTGGATAAGCGGGTTTGCAAGGAAGTTTAATCTCAATAACATCTTATTCCCGTTTAAAATAATTGTATCGATGATGCAGGCATTGATAATAAATATGAAGTTCAATCCACGGGTTGCCATTGGTTCCGGAGCTTATGTTTCGGGTCCGTCCATTTGGGGTGCTTCTGTAGTCGGAGCAAAAGTTATGCTGCTCGAACAGAATAGTTATCCCGGTTTAACGAATAGACTTTTGGAAAACAGAGCTGAGCAAATTCACATAACATTTGAAGATTCAAAAAAATATTTCAAGCGACAGGAGAAACTTAGACTAACAGGTAATCCGGTTAGAATAAATCTTGAGTTGAATGAAAAATCGAAAGCGCTGGAAAAATATGGTCTCTCAGTTTCAAAGAAAACATTGCTTGTAATTGGCGGAAGCGGTGGCGCATTTGCATTGAACGAAGCGATTAAAAATAATTATCAAGAGTTGAATGAAAAGGGAATTCAAATCATTTGGCAAACCGGTGAATTTTATTTCGAAAGATACAAACAACTTGCGTGTGACGATCTGAAAGTTATGCCGTTCATTGATGATATGTCGGCGGCATATTCGGCATGTGATTTATTAGTTGCGCGATCAGGTGCAACGACAATTGCCGAAGCTTCTTGTCTTGGCTTGCCGGTAATATTTATTCCTTCTTCAAATGTTGCAGCGAATCATCAATACAAAAATGCAATGTCAATCAAAGAAAATAACGCAGCGGAATTGATAGAAGATAAAGATGTTAGTGCCAAGTTGATTGAAAAAGTCATTGAGTTAATTTATGACGATAAGAAACTGAAAATATTTTCTGAGAATATTAAAAAATTTTCTAAACCGGATGCAGCAAGAACAATTGCGCATGAAGCAATTCGACTAGCTGAAAGACTTTAAGGAGATTTGAAGTTTATGATGATGATGGCGGTAAAGAAGATTCATTTTGTCGGTATTGGCGGAATAGGAATGAGCGGTATAGCTGAGATTCTTTTGAATCAAGGATTTACTATAACCGGTTCC
>CAZRIQ010000106.1:0-7213 GCA_964600175.1 uncultured Melioribacter sp.
AGTGATCGGTACGAGTCTACGAAATTCATTTTAACAACTGCTTTATGTTTCCCGTTAACAACACAAAGTACGAATTGACCAAATGCTCCAGCGATAAAAATTATAACTAAGAAATCAGAAAGATTGAACAATATTAAAACGAGAAGTACAAAACCCATAATCGTTCTTGAAGCCAGTGTTATTTGAAAAAATAATTTTGTTCTGGATTCGCCCAGAAATACCGCCATGTAAAAATTTGAGATGGAAAGAATTGTAATTGCCAGGTAATAGAGTGTGAAGTCGAATAAACTAATTGATGCTACGATTAAAAAATAAAGCGGGACAAATAGATATAGAATTAGAGCAAATACGGTTTTGATAAGAACAACATTTTGGAAAAATTCTTTTGAATCGTTGCCCCTGCCGGTTTCCCTTTGAATCAATACGGGTATTCCAAAATCGGAAACCAGTTGAAGCATATTTGCCAGATTAAGAGCAGTAGTTAATTTTCCAAGCTCGTCGGAGCCAAATACTCTACCAACAGTTGTAAAAATAATAAAGAAAATTAAACGGTCGGATACAGCAGCTAGTCCAGGATAGAGACTATTGGGAAAACTTTTCTTAAAAAGTGTCATCTATCTAATAACTATTTCTTCACCAGCCAAACTTCCGGGTTCTGGAAATTCCTTTCATTCCAGATTTCAAAGTGCAGAATATTTCCTTCAAGACTGTCGTTTACTTTACCGAGTAATGTACCGCCTTCAACTTTGTCGCCTTCGGAAACATTAATATTCGATATGTGTCCGTATACTGTTCTGAATTCGTTTTTGTGTGTTATAATTAAGACGCTACCATAACCCGGTATCCAATCGATTGCCGAAACTATCCCCTCTGCAACTGCATATACATCGTCGCTTCCTTTAACCGAAATATCGATTCCGTAATTCAAAGTGACAGTGTTCAACCGTTCGTTTTTGTTTTCACCGAATTTCCTAACCACTTTTCCATCTCTAATAGGCCAAAGCAGACTCCCCTTAAGACCTGAAAAGTTAGCGAGTTTATCGTAGTCGTAATCATAAGTTAAGCTAGGATTAGCAGCTTTTCTTTCCAGCAATCTGGATTTCCGTTCCCGTTCTCTCTCGATTAGTTTGGCAATTATATTTTTTATTTCGATTTCGGCTTTCCTTTTCTCCGCTATTTCGTCGGTGATTGCATCCTGATCTTTTTTAAGTTTGGTGATCAATTCTTTTCGCTCGGATTCTTTTTGCTGAAGTGTTTCCTGCTCACCTTGCTTTTGTACAATTAAGGCTTCTTTATCACGGATTTCCTTGCTTAAATTATTCTTCAGTCCGTTCAACTCTTTTTTACTTTCTTTAAGGTTAGTGAGAGTCCTCTTGTTTTCCCCGGTTATGTATTGAAGATATTTATAACGCACTATCGCCTGGTTTACAGATGATGCATCGACCAAATATTTTAAGTACGGAGAGCCCATATTTTTATAGAGCCAGACAATGTACCTACTGTACTTGTCTTTAAGAATAGATATTCTACTTTCGACCGAGTCCATTTGGGATTCAATCCGATCGATCTGTTTCTGTTTTAATTTTTCTTCCCCGAGGAGATTATTAATCAACTTGTTCAGCAGAAGATTTTGATGCGAGATATTTTGAAGTACCTGGACGGATTCCTTTTCT
This sequence comes from uncultured Melioribacter sp., assembly GCA_964600175.1. Taxonomy (GTDB): domain Bacteria; phylum Bacteroidota; class Ignavibacteria; order Ignavibacteriales; family Melioribacteraceae; genus Pyranulibacter. Next base: position 1,674 of record CAZRIQ010000106.1, read on the forward strand.
TTCTGTGATTTGGATCTTAATTCCGATTCAAGTGCCGATACTTCTTTTTTAAGTTGATTTAGTTCGAGGTTCTTCGCTTTTACGGAATCGCTGTTCTGTGCCAATAATAAATGCGAAACCGTAAAAAGAAATATTAATGCGATATTTATCTTTCTTACCATTCGATGCGTGTTACATCCGAAGGCAGATCTATCTCCAGACTTCCAATATTCTGATTTACAGAAATATTTCGGTATTCAATATTCAGCTTCTGATTTTTCTCTTTATAATTCAGATCGATTTTATAAGGAATCGGTACCTCGTCAAACTCGCGGAACTGCGAATAGATGCCTTCCAAAATCAAATCATCCGGAATTTTATCAACCTGGTATTTCTGTATGGATAAATCATCCGACTGCACAAAATAAACATATTCCTTGTCCGTAGAACTATCGTTGTAAGTTAGCTTATAAAAATCATCGCCAATATCATATTTGTCGGGTTCGCGTCTCAGTTTGTCGGTTAAATTTACAGAACCGGCAAGCGCGTCGATTAGTTCTTCAAAACTTACATCGATTTTCAAAATCTGCTCGATTATTCCCTGCTGCAGTCTGCCGGTGTACAACCGGTTGTTTATAACGTCGTAAAACTGGAAGCTGTTGTTCGTAATTAAAGATTGAGCAAGATCAATTCCAAACGGACCGAATATAGAAACTTTTATCGAATCAGGTTTACGTATCAATACTTCAAAATTACTTTTTGCATTCAATAAAGAAGTTTCGATCGACAATACACCCGTGCCGCGAAATGTTTTTATTTTTCTGCGATTCGCTTCCAGTCTTTTTACAAGCCTATCGGAAGACAAAACCAATTTTTCTCTAACCGGTTTGGAAGGAACACATCCGTGAATAAATCCTATTATCATTGCCGCAGCAATAACGACTACAATATTTCTTTTAATCACAAACTGCCCTTATCTATTTTTTCTTTAAGGTTTTCTATACTTTTATCCAACTCGAAAGCTTTCTTCCAATATTCCATAGCCTTGTTCTTATCACCCAGCTTAAAACAAATATCGCCGAGGTGATCGTAAACCGTCCCGCTGTTTTTATCGATTGAAATTGACTTTTCAATATATTCTTTTGCTTTCTTGTAATCACCTTTTTTGTAATAAATCCAGCCGAAAGTGTCGAGGTAAGATGAGTTTTTCGGTTCGGAATCGAGTGATTTTTGGGACATTATGAAAGCTTTATCGAGGTCTTTCCCGCGTTCCGAAAGTGAGTAAGCATAGTTGTTCAAGATAAGAGCATTCGTCGAATCGGATTCAAGAGCTTTTGTATATAATGAATCTGAAATCGAATACATTTTTTTTGTTTCGTAAATCAGCCCGGCGATGCTAATCGCTTGAATGTTACTTGGATCGATTACCAAAGCTTTGTTTAGATAGATTAGCGCGTCATCGTCGTGTTTAAGACGATTTAGTGTGTACCCCATTGCCATCAACGCGGTGAGGTCGTTCGGATTTATCTTTAACGATTTATCAAGGTAAGTTTCCGCTTCGGAAAATTGATTGTCCTGAGACAACGACAAACCGTAAATCAGATTGATTGAAAAATCATTCGGAAATTTGTCTACGGCTTTTGACATTTGCTCAACGGCTTCTTTGTATTTCCCTTTATCAAAAAGCAGCCCGCCGAGCCGGGTCCAAATTTGGGAATTCCATTCCGCTAATTCCGATGCAGTTTGAAAATAATTAATTGCAACCGAGTCTTGATTTTCACGAAGTGCAATCTCGCCGAGGTATGCATTCACCTGCCAGTTAACCGTATCTTTGTTTATTGCTTGAAAAATCTCCTTGGCGTATCTCAAATTTGTCGAATCTTTTTGCGCTGCAGCAAGAAACGCCGAACCTATATCAAACTTTTTTTCGAACGAAACATCTTTATTTTCAATAATTCTCATATATATTTTGCTTGCAGCCGGGTAATCATTTTTACGAATGAAAGCTTGTGCTTTCAATTCAATCAGTTCGTTATCGTCCGGGAAGCTTGTAAGTTCCTCATCAACTTTTTTTAATGCTTCGTCCGGTTTATTCACTTTCAAGTAAGATTGGATAAGAAGCTTGTTCAAATTAAGATTGCCGGGATTGAGCTTGATCAGCTTCTCAACAGTTTGTATTGTAGCGTCTACATTCCCCATTTGTTCATTCAGATCAGCGACTTTTACAAGCACATCCCATTCCGGTCCAATCATTTTCAGTAACTTATTATAGATTTCCAAAGCTTGGGTCGGCTTATTCGATTCATACTGCTGAGCCAAATTGAAATATGCTTTGATGTTCGTTGAATCGAGCGCAATAATTTTTTCGTAATAGACTGCAGCGGAATCCGGCATTCGCGCAGATGCAAAAATCGTAGCCAGAAGATAAAGATATTCAGTGTTCTTGGGTTCGAGTGAGGCGGCTTTTCCGGAATATTTAAGAGCGTTGGGAATCTTATTCAATTTGTAATAAGCTTTACCGATCGAATAGAAAATACCGGGCTGGGGATCGTAATTTGCAGCATCTTCGTACTTTTTTATCGCTTCTTCGAGATGCCCTTCTTGTTCCAAAGTTGCACCGTCTATGAACTTATCTAGGGCAACTTTCTTCGAACTAATTGTAATCGATTCTGTTTGGTACGGAAGTTTTCCTTTATCTTTTATAGTTTCTTTTGCGGAACAGCCTGCGAGCAGTACGGCTGCTAATATATATACGATTCTTTGCATGAATACTTCTTGAAATTTGCTTGAAAAAATAGTTGTTCGGTGCTTTAATAACAAGTCCAATGATTGAAGGCGAAAGCTCATTTGGCTATCTTTGCTTATATTTTTTGAAAACTGACTTAACGGATGATGAAAATCTTCGATCTTGCAATATCGTACAAGTGGATATACGACAAAGAATTTATCGATCTGATGGAGGAAATTTTTCAGCGCGATGGTTTAACAACTTTTATTATTTACGATGTTAATGTCGCTGAAGTAATCGAACTGTTATCCAAAAAAAAGATTGGCTTTAGGGCGTACCTTGACCGTGCATCCGATGAAGACATAAACTACGAACCGATTGTACAAATTTTATCGAAACGAAAAACATATATCTTTAATCCTCATTCCAAAGTTGAAATAGCAGTAAACAAGTCGATCATTCATGATAAACTACTCAAATTGGGTTTCAGACTACCCAAAACTTTTATTCTTCCAACATTCGAGAAGTCGGGTAAGCTAAACTTAACACAAGGTGATCTATCGAAAATAGATACACCTTTTATAATTAAGCCTGCATACTATACCGGTGGCGGTGAAGGTGTAGTTCACAACGGAACATCCCTTGAGCAGATTCAAAAGGAAAGGGAAAAATTTCATTATGAAAGCTATCTCGTACAAGAAATAATTCATCCGAAAATTATTTCAGGCAGACGTGCATGGTTCAGAGTATTCTGGGCTTTCGATAAAGTGATACCGACTTGGTGGGATGATATAACTCATTTATACGAGCCTGTAACGGCAAAGGACATCAAAAAATATAAATTGCTTGAGCTGGAAAGTATTATTACAAAGCTAGCGAAAATTGTAGACCTTGACTACTTCTCTACGGAAATAGCTCTAAATGAAAAAGACGAGTTTGTTTTAATAGATTATGTGAACGACCAATGCGATATGAGATTGAAATCCAATCATGCAGACGGTGTGCCGGATGAAGTCGTTGCAGATTTTATAAATAGGATGAAAACGAAAGTCACCTCGCTCTAAAAATTCATATCATCTTCAACCGATTCAAGCATATTTAAATAACTTTTATACCGTTCTTCCGAAATAACTTTTTTCTCAACAGCTTCCAGGACGGCACAGTCCGGCTCGTGGTTATGTGTACAAGTATTGAATCTGCACTCATTTATGTACGGTAGAAATTCTACAAAATAATGACCTAGATCTTCTTTTCTAATTCCATACGGATCTATTTCGCGAATACCGGGAGTGTCGATGACAAATGTTTCTTTATCAACTTTCTTCATTATTGAAGTTACGGTAGTATGTTTTCCTTTAGATGTATAATCGCTGACGCTTCCTATTTTCAAGAGTAATTCCGGGTACAAATAATTTAAGATCGATGACTTCCCGACGCCTGATTGCCCCCACAATAGATTTACTTTGCTTTTTAAGATATCTTTCAACTTGTCTAAACCCTCTTTATTTACTACCGAAGTTAGAAACACTTTGTAACCCAATTTACTGTAGAGCAAGTACCAACTTTCAATTTTCTTTTTATCTGCCAGATCGATTTTGTTTATCACAATCGTTACTTCTGTATGAGAACTTTCGCCAATAACAATTAAGCGGTCCAAAGAACGGTTATTGAACTTAGGCTGGTTTGTGCTTGTAATTATTACCAAATTATCAATGTTGGAAGCGATGATCTGTTCCAATCTTTCTCCACGCGTACTGGCTCCTTTTATCCTTGGCGCCTTCCGCGAAATGTAATTTTTCCTATCATATATTTTTGTAATTACTCCGGAATGGTCATCGCTGACTTCGAATTCAACAATATCCCCAACGGCAGCAATATCAAGTGTAAATAGTTTATCTTTCTTTAAATTAAATTCCTTCTGAAATTTACCCCTCAAGAAACAGCGGAGTTGGTTCTCCTTTTCATCCAATACATAATAGTCTTTGCTTTCTATCTTGCTGATTTTACCTTTAATAGAACCTCCGGACATAAAAAAAGCACCTTATATTAAAATAAGGTGCTGAAGGAGTGTTGTCAATGAAGAGAGAGTTAATTAAAATTATATACGAATGAGAGATTCACATTGTTGCGGTTTATATCCTGATAAAAGCGTGATACGCCGGAACTATAATTATCACCAAAGTCTTTCCACCAGCCGTGAACATAAGCTAAGTTAATTGAAATTCTATTATTCGTAGTGAATCCAATTCCGGCTGTAACAAATTTTTTATCATATTCTGAAGGATCGCCTTTAAATGGTGACGGTCGATACATAAATCCGCCTCTTACGGAGATACCGCTCATAGGCAGCGCATACTCAATACCTCCGTTAAAATTTGCTACACTTCTAAATAAATCTTTTATATCAAGATTGTTCGATGTTTCTTTTGCTACACCGAGTCCGCCGTTTCTAAATTCCATCTGCGTATAGTCTATAAAAGTTGCGTCGCCGCTTAAAGTTAAATCCTCATAATTATATGCTACGCCGGCAGAAAATTCATAAGGAGTTGATATATCATATTCAACCCTGCTATCGGTAGGATTGTAAACGTAATACGTGGTATTCCCAAAATAACTTGTTCCGCTCTCGTAGTAAGTTTCTTTAATTGTATATTGTTTCGGAAATTTGATCGTCGCACCGATATTTACCTGGTCATTCACTTTCATAAGTAATCCTACTTTTGCACCCCAACCTGAAATATCCCAGCTAATTATATCGTTTAAATAAAAACCTTGAAAATCCGCAGTTGTAGTATCGTTAGGGTCCAATAAAACTGAAGCCGGATATATATTG
>CAZRIQ010000107.1:0-7179 GCA_964600175.1 uncultured Melioribacter sp.
TAATTCCGGCGGTAGAGGAAAAATTGAAAGCAAACAAAAAAATCCGGATGCTCTACCAGCTTGGGAGCAACTTTACCGGGTTTGATCTAAATGCCATGCTTGATGATGCTAAGATAGGAATGAAACATCTATCTTCATGGGAAAAGATTGCATTGGTCTCTGATCACGAGATGATAAATACTTTTGCAAAATTCTTTGGTTATATGCTTTCCTGTGAACTTCGCATATTTAAAGATTCTGAGTTGGGGGAAGCAAAAAAATGGATCAGTGAAAAATGAATGGAGAATACTCAATATGAAACCAAATACGAAACAACCCAAAGCTCCCGAATCGAAGCCTGATGATAAGCCCGATGCAAAGGATAATTTAAAAACTCTTCCGCTGGCGGAAGTGGAAAAAAAATTGGAATCATCACCGGATGGTCTCACTCAAGCTGAGGCAGAAAAACGGCTAACCCAATACGGACCTAACGAGATTGAAGAAAAGAAAACCAATATGTTCCTTAAATTCCTCACGTATTTTTGGGGTCCAATTCCATGGATGATCGAAGGAGCGGTAATTCTGTCGGGTGTGGTACAACACTGGCCGGATTTTTTCATCATCCTACTTTTGCTTTTTGCTAATGCAGCAGTTGGATTCTGGGAAGAACGCGAAGCAGGTAATGCCATCGCCGCTCTGAAAGCAAAGTTGGCAATCAAGGCAAGGGTAAAACGTGATGGAAAATGGATCACTCCCGCTGCTCGCGAGTTGGTTCCGGGTGATGTCATTCGTTTGCGTCTGGGGGATATTGTACCTGCAGATGCGCGTTTGTTGGACGGCGATCCGGTGGAAGTTGATCAATCCGCGTTAACCGGCGAGTCGTTGCCAGTCGAACGTAAATCCGGCGAAGCAGTGTTTTCCGGTTCGATTATTCGTCGTGGTGAAATAAGCGCACTTGTTTATGCTACAGGTGAGAAAACGTACTTTGGCAAGACTGCTCAATTAGTGCAGGAGGCACACACTGTCAGCCATTTTCAAAAAGCGGTTTTGAAGATCGGCAATTACCTTATCATTCTCGCGGCAGCTTTGGTAACGGTGATTATTGCAGTCGCTATTTATCGCGGTGATCAGATTTTCACAACGCTGCAGTTTGCGTTGGTACTTACAGTTGCTGCGATTCCTGTAGCAATGCCTACGGTATTGTCGGTTACTATGGCTGTCGGCGCAAAACTACTTGCCAGGAAAAAGGCGATTGTGAGCAAGCTGGTAGCCATTGAGGAACTAGCGGGTGTGGATGTGCTATGCGCCGACAAGACCGGCACTCTTACCCAAAACAAACTGACACTTGGCGATCCGTTCAGCGTTAGCAATGTTCCTACGGAAAACGTAATCCTTTATGGAGCGCTCGCCTCACGTTCGGAGAATAACGACACTATTGATTTGGCTGTGCTGGGCGGATTGAAAAACAAGGATTCGTTAAAGGATTATGAGGTTGTTCATTTCCAGCCGTTCGACCCGGTTCATAAACGCACCGAAGCCACAGTAAAAGCAAAAGACGGAAAGACGTTTAAAACTACAAAAGGCGCGCCGCAAGTGATTTTGGAATTATCGGCAAATGCAGATCAAGTGAAAACTAATGTCGATAAGGCAGTCAATGAATTCGCGGAGCGCGGTTTTCGTTCGTTAGGTGTTGCGAGAGCAGAAGGCGATGGGCAATGGCAGTTTGTCGGTGTGCTGCCCTTATTCGATCCGCCGCGTGAAGATGCAAAAGCAACCATTGCGACCGCATTGCAAATGGGTGTGAAGATTAAAATGGTTACAGGTGATGCACTTGCCATCGCCAAGGAAACTGCCAAAAAATTAGACATGGGAACTAACATTCTTGATGCCGGTAACTTGGGCGACGCCAAGAAGGATGAGACTTCGGAGGTATCCGAGTCCATCGAAAATGCGGACGGTTTCGCTCAGGTCTTTCCGGAACACAAATTCCATATTGTGGATGTCTTGCAAAAACGCGGTCATATAGTTGGTATGACAGGTGATGGAGTGAATGACGCGCCGGCGTTGAAGAAAGCGGACTGCGGCATCGCCGTCTCGGACGCAACAGACGCGGCTCGTGCTGCGGCTGCAATTGTTCTAACGACGCCTGGGCTTTCTGTAATTATTGACGCAATAAAGGAGAGCAGGAAAATTTTCCAGCGAATGAACAGTTACGCGATTTACAGAATTGCCGAGACGTTGCGTGTGTTGTTCTTCATGACGCTGGCAATCCTGATCTTTAACTTTTATCCATTGACTGCGGTGATGATCGTGATGCTGGCTTTACTAAATGACGGCGCCATTTTGTCCATTGCCTACGACAACGTTCATTACAAAGATCAACCCGAAGCCTGGAACATGCGTATGGTGCTGGGGATATCCACAGTGTTGGGTGTAATCGGAGTCGTCGCCGCGTTTGGTTTGTTTTATCTTGGCGAGCGCGTCTTTCATCTCGACCGCGCGCACATACAGACACTGATGTATTTAAAGCTATCTGTTGCCGGACATTTGACAATTTTCCTTACGCGTACGCGTCGACCGTTCTGGTCCATACGCCCCGCAAAAATTTTATGGGGAGCTGTACTCGGCACGCAAATCGTGGCAACTTTGATAGCGGTTTATGGGTTTTTTATGACACCCCTTGGCTGGGGGTGGGCAGGGTTCGTTTGGGGCTATGCACTTCTGTGGTTTCTATTAAATGATCGCGTGAAACTTCTTGCCTACCGGATTTTTGATCCAATCAAAGCTGCAACATCGTCCGATTTGGCACCGCAGATATCCAAGCGTGCCTATGAATTATACGAACAGCGTGGACATAAGGACGGTTTAGCTGTTCAGGATTGGGAGAAAGCGGAACAGGAGATTCGAAAATCTAAAACCAAAGCCGGAACTAAGCCCGAAGTAAAAAATGAACCTAAACCTGAAAACAAAGCCGGGACTAACCCTGAAGTAAAAGCTGAACCTAAACCTGAAACCAAGACCGAACCAAAGCCTAATGCCAAAGTTGAGACCGATCATGAAGCCAAGACACCGTCCGATTTGACGCCGGGGATCGTCAAGCGAGTCCATGAACTCTACGAGGAGCTAAGGCGCGAGGACGTTAGAGCAGTTGAGGACTTGGAGAAGACGAAGCGGGATAATCCTAAAGATGAGTCCAATAAAAAGTAAAATTAAACGATTACAAAAAAATCATATCGATCAAAAATGGTTCCGCAATCTTGTTATTTCACAGATCATAGTTGAAACAATGAATAAACTTAACATCAAGTTTCCTGATACAGCCTTAAATATTGAAGACATTCGGAAGAAATATCACAGAGCGGTACATGAAGAAAAAAAAAGAGGAAAGAAGAAACGATAATAATTAAATTCAACTTGCAATTAGAACATGATTAAAAAATAAAATATGGTACTGATTTTTTTTCTTAAGGGAATCTTAGTTGGCTTTGCAATGGCAGTGCCGCTTGGACCCATTGGAATTATATGTATTCGTAAGACACTTGCCGAGGGAAGATTACGCGGATTCATCATAGGTCTTGGAGCAGCGACTGCAGATCTGCTTTATGGTTGTGTGGCAGCATTTGGTTTAACGGTAATATCCGATACGCTAGTTAGTCAACGAATCTGGATACGATTAATCGGAGGAGCACTTTTACTTTTCCTGGGTGTAAGAACATTTCGTGCTCAACCTAAAGATCCAAAGATCCCCATCAATAGCAGCGGAATGTTTAGATCATATCTGTCTACTGTTTTTCTCACACTTACAAATCCAATGACTATTTTTGTTTTTATTGCGGTGTTCGCTGCAATTGGTTTAGGAAACGATTTGAGTTATTTTTCCGTGACAGCACTTGTCATAGGAGTATTTATCGGTTCTAGTTTATGGTTTCTATCTCTCAGTTCCGGTGTTACATTTTTTAGAAAGAAACTGGATTTAACAGGGCTGGGTTGGGTAAACAAAATTGCCGGTATTTTAATAATCATTTCCGGAGTTATAGTAATGGTAAGTTTATTATAAATTTATTTTAAAGGACGAAATATTTCTCATAAAAAAATTCTAAATGTATCTTGAGTGTTAGTAATGTGCATATATCATAACAATCTGAATTAGCATATTTACCTGCCATAAAGATGTAGTTCTTTTTTCATCCCTTCGCCCGATTGTTTTTATCTATCCGTAGTCATAACTTTTATTGGTAAGCATAATAATAAACGAATCGTGAAACTAAATTAAGATGGAAAAGCTATGGAAAATTCACTAAACGAAACGCTGATGATCGTTGCATCAAATTTGACAATTGCATACTTTCAAAGGGAACAATCATTATTGACTAGAACAAACTCATCAATGGATCTTGATCGTAACAGTATAGTAGTTGTACCTAAAATTTATGAAGAACTTTTAGAGGGTCTAAAAAACACATTGCCCCTATCCAAAACTCAATCTTGAGTTAAAATTGGCAAATTATTTTGAAATTTGTCATGCTATTCAACGAAGATTTGATTACTGAGAAAACCAGATAGGAATGGATTAGGCTGCTTTTTCAAAGTAATAGTCATGCAAATCATTTGCTGCTGGGATTTAACAATTAAAAAATAATCTAGGTTAATTCATTTTCACACCCTAAAGATGTAATTCTTTTTTCATCCCTTTGCTCGATTGCATGGCAGCTTATTTCTATGTACTATCTTTCGTTAAGACTTTCTTAAGAGATTAGGATTGAATGAATTCATAGGCTGATATCATGGCAAATATCGATAAAAATGAGAAACAAAATATTAATCTATTTATTCGAGTTTGCGGATTACTAATAATTATTCTCGGGGTTACGGCAATACTCGGATGGATTTTCGACATCCCGCAATTAGCCAGCTTTGCTTTCGGTAAAATGCCAATGCCGTTAAGTAGTGCTGTTTTATTTGTTGCATTCGGATTTATAATTTTCTTTCACCATCGTATTATTTCAAACCGCAAAATGTTCCGAGTTGGAGTAGTAATTAGCTACGCTGGAATTTTAATCGCAATACTGCTTCTTTATCTTGCATTGATTGGTATACATCCGGATGTAGAGTATATAGGCCGTAAAATGAGCAGAGCAGCTAATGGATTAATTGTAGGGCAAATGTCTCCGGTTACTGCATTTTGTTTCGTGTTGGTTGGCTTGTCACTCTTGATAATACTAAGAAAATCCGGGCAAAAAAGACTAATAAAAACATCTTTAGTATTTGCAGTTCTTATACTCTTTATCTCTATAATTCTTCTTTTATCTTATCTCTTAGGTACACCCTTGCTTTACGAAGGAAATTTCATTCCACCTGCATTAACAACTTCTCTTGCCCTCTTATTTTTTGGAATAGCATTTCTAATAATATCAGTACTCAAAATTTGGTCTTATGAAGAATTATCAAACGCCTTGAGTACACGTTACACATACATTCTTACTTCAGTTTTTATTTTGCTGATTCTGATTATTATTACAGTCGGGAATTCATATTATAAGAGCTATGAAAAACAATTCCGGTCCGGAATCGAAGAACAACTTTCTGCTATAGCAGAATTGAAAGTTCATCAAATTGTGGAATGGCGGAAAAAACTATTAGGTGATGCAAATATTTTTTACAAGAATAAGGCGTTTTCTAATTTAGTAACGCGATATTTCCAAAACAAAAACGACCTGGATGCGAAAACAAAAATCAAATCATGGATTAAAAATCTTCAACAGAGTCTTGAAGCTGACCAGGTTACACTTATAGATCTGCATTTTAATAAACAAATGATATTTCCCGAGAATGAGGAACTGAATGCATCATTCATAAATAAGGATACTGAACTTAAATTGAGATCGGGTGAAATAGTATTTGAAGATTTTTACTTCAATGAAAAACATAAAAAGATTTACCTTAAAATATTTGTTCCTATTCTTGATGAACAACAAGGTATAAAACTTATTGGAATTCTTGCATTACGTATTGACCCTCAACATTATCTTTATCCGTTATTAAAAGAATGGCCAACACCAACTAAAACGGCAGAAACACTTTTAATCCGGCGCGAAGGGAATGATGTTGTATTTCTAAATGAACAAAGATTTCAAAAAGATACTGCGCTCAATCTTACAAGAAGACATTTAACAGAAAAAAGTTTACCCGCCGCACGAGCCGCTCTTGGTAAAAGGGAATTTATGGAAACTATTGACCATCAAGGCGTTCCGGTTATTGCTTATGTGTGTCCAATACCAAATTCACCATGGTTTATGGTTGCACGAGTGGCTAAATCAGAAGTTTACGCACCACTTAGAGAATGGTTTTGGGCTATAATTATTCTCGTAGTTGGGCTTCTAATAGGTTCAGGTGCAAGTGTGGGATTAATTTGGAGACATCAACGTTCAAAATTTTATAAAGAAAAATTTGAAAATTCCAAAGTGCTTAAACTTTTATCTACACGCCACGAAGCAATTCTTGCCGCTGTACCTGAAATAATTATGGAGGTTGATAACAATAAAATTTACACATGGGCTAATACTGCTGGTTTAGAATTTTTTGGAGATGGTATAATAGGAAAAGATGCTTCGTCATATTTTGTGGGAGAACAGGAGACTTATAATACAGTAAAACCGCTTTTTAATGGAAGTGAAGATATAATTTATTTAGAAAGCTGGCAGCAACGCAAGGACGGGGAAAAACGTTTGCTTGCTTGGTCTTGCAAAGTTCTTAAAAATGAAGCCGGAAAAGTAACCGGTGCATTATCTACTGCACATGACATCACAGAGCGCAAGCATGCAGAAAAAGAATTACAATGGAAGACTGCTTTCCTTGAAGCACAAGTGAACTCTTCAATAGACGGAATCCTGGTGGTTGATAATCAGGGAAAGAAGGTTCTACAGAATCAGAGGTGCATTGACCTGTGGAAAATTCCTCAAAATATTATTGAACAGGATGACGATGCGGTTCAAGTTCAATACGTTATGAATAGAACTAAATATCCCGAACAATTTGTCGAAAAGGTTACGTATCTTTATTCTCACCCCAATGAGACTATCCATGACGAGATCGAGTTTAAAGATGGGATGTTTTTAGACAGATATTCAGCACCAGTTATAGGTCAAGATGGAACTAATTATGGAAGGATTTGGACGTTTCGCGATATTACCGAGAGCAAAC
>CAZRIQ010000108.1:0-7067 GCA_964600175.1 uncultured Melioribacter sp.
GCCGATATCGCTGGTGGCCAGATCCGTCGCTTCCGTATCCGTAGACCACGTTCGGATCGGAGGGGTCGAGCAGGTTTTCATACAAGTGAAGAGTGAAGTTTCCATACTCGGTGGGAAGATCGACGGTAGCTTTGCAGTTAACCAGTTTTTCTCTTTTCCTGCGGTGTTCAATTAAATCGGCGATCGTGATTATTTTTAGTCCGTGTTTCCCGGCGAATTTAAAAAGTTCAGGCACACGAGCCATTGTTCCGTCTTCATTCATAATTTCACAGAGAATTGCGGACGGGTTCAGCTCTGCGAGAATTGAAAGGTCAACAGAAGCTTCCGTATGCCCTGTTCTGCGAAGCACACCGCCGTTTTTTGCAACCAAAGGAAAAATGTGACCCGGACGCGCAAAATCATCTGCATTAACATTAGGGCTGATAGCCGCTTTAATTGTTGCGGCTCTATCATGGGCAGAGATGCCGGTCGTAGTTCCGCGTTTATAATCGATAGTGACTGTGAAGGGAGTTTCAAACTTAGAGGTATTTTCTTTAACCATATACTCAAGCTCCAACTCGCGAGCGCGTTTTTCCGATAAAGCGAGGCACATCATTCCTCTTGCTTCATGCAAAATAAAGTTCACATCCTCAGGGCGCGCCTTTTCCGCAGCCATTATAATGTCGCCTTCGTTTTCTCTATCGGCATCGTCAACCACGACTACCATCTTACCTGATTTTATTTCTGCAATCGCATCGTCGATAGTATCGAACGTTGTCTTTTCGGTGTAGATCGTTTCCATTTTAAAATCCTCTTTCTTTAAACCAGTTTTCGGAGAAAGTTTCTTCTTCTCTTCTTCCGTGTTTGATAAAATTTTCGAGATGACGCGCTAAAAAATCGACCTCAACATTAACTTTATCACCAGGTTTCTTTGTCATAATAGTTGTGTTTTTCCACGTATGGGGAATTATTGAAAGTTTGATGACGGCATTCTTAATTTCTGCAACGGTAAGACTTATACCGTCAATTGCAATTGAACCTTCCGGGATTACATATTTCATTAATTGTTCCGGAAGTTGAACCTCAAGGGTATAGTTCTCGCCGAGTTTAATTGTCTTTTTTATTTTTCCGGTATCGTTTACATGACCTTGAACAAAATGTCCTCCCAGCCGGTCGGATAGCCGCATTGCTCTTTCAAGATTTACTGTTTCAGATAATTTGAGATTGCCAATAGTTGTTTTTTCGAGAGTGGCACCGACAGCCTCTACCTGGAAAACGTTGCTGTTAACTTTTACAACTGTTAGGCACACTCCGTTTATTGCAATTGAATCGTCAACCTTGAGATCATGCAAAATTTTCGACGCTTCGATCACAATTCTCTTTCCGCCTGCAATAGACTGAATTGCATTTACATTGCCTATTTCTTCAATTAATCCTGTAAACATAAAACGAGCCAATTAATTTTTTCTTAAGGTTATTTTAACATCTTCGCCGAGTTTTTCCATAGCAGTAACGTTCAATTTTCTTTCTTTATTTAACGAAACGCTCGCCAATCCTTTTCCAAAATACTTTGGCGCGGTGATCAACATGATATCGTCGAAAAGGGTATTTTCAATAAAGTTGGAGAATATATTTTTGCCGCCTTCAACTAAAACCGACGAGATCTTTTCTTTTCCCAACACTTTTAACACACTTTTCAAATTGATAATACCGTCTTTTTCCTTTAGCTCAAATATTTTTACACCTCTCTCAGCCAGCTTTTTCTTTTTCATTTTGTTTGAATTTCTACTCGAGAAGATGTACGTGTTTTCAGCATCGTCTGAATTGAAAACTCGAGAGTTCAGCGGCGAATTTAATTTTCCATCTATAATTATTCTTTTCGGATTACGACCCTTTGTCAGTCTTACACTTAGTTCGGGGTCGTCAATTTTAACCGTACCCGCACCGATCAAAACCACATCGTATTCTGCTCTTAATTGATGTACATATTTCATTGATTCTTTAGATGTAATTTGTGTTCGCATTCCTTTTCGTATCGAAATCATTCCGTCGAGAGACTGGGCAATTTTAACCGTTACATAAGGAATTCCGGTTTGTATATACTTGAGATAAAATTTGTTGATTGACCGGCCAAGCTCTTCTTCGATTCCTACAACAACCTCAATCCCAACTTCTTTTAATGACTTAATTCCGTTACCTGAAACTTCCGGGTTGGGGTCGATGTTTGAAATGCAAACTCTTTTAATTCCGCTTTTGATTATTAACGGAACGCAGGGGGGTGTTTGTTTATTTTTATGTGAACACGGTTCCAGGTTGCAGTAGAGAATAGCACCTTTGGTGTTTCGGGCAGCGTGTATTGCATTAACTTCCGCATGTGGCTCGCCGTATTTTTTGTGCCAGCCTTCGCCGATGATTTTTCCGTCTTTAACAACAACCGCACCTACAAGCGGGTTTGGACTTACTTTTCCTTTGCCGCGCTGTGCTAATACAAGACATCGTCTAATAAAATTTTTGTCCTGATCGCTCAAGGAATTCCTTCCTGTAATTTGCAGTTGTGCGGGTAAACGACTTTTTGTGCGCGTAGTTTTTATAGAAGGTTGGGGTTTACTTATGCGTGTTTTTTCGTCTCGTTAACCTCTGAACATCCGCAAGATTTTTAGAACTAATAAATTCTCTGAAAATATTTTAAACTCAGTTGTAAATATAAAGAAACCCATAGCGGGTTGCTCGATACAAGACATCGACTCTTGAATGATGAATGGCCGGGGCAAAATGTTGTTTTCAAATAAGAAAGAAATGCCTTTAATTAAGATCGTTGGGCTTTTCAGTACCCACGTTTTCCATATGTGTTAGCTTTAGTAGTTGAAGCTTCATAGGCTTCTGATTTTTTCCCAGATGACAGTATCTACCGGTACACCTTGTGATAAGTTTTCTTTGCGTGTTAGAAGCACTCTTTCACCGGGATAAAGAATTTTTGTTGAACCGGATTCCGGTATTGAACCGTGATAATCTTCAATGATTTGATTTATTGTTCTGGTAATTGCAGACTGTTCGCCGAGTTTGGAAATATCCATCGCAATAAAAATTTGCGACAGCCCGTGTTCATATTTGTATTTCCGGATTTCATGAGTAGCCAAACCGCCGGAGAGAACCGCTGCCAATAAATCTAACAGTAATGCCAGCCCGGCACCTTTCCAATAACCCATAGGAAGAGCTCTCCATGATTCAAGAATTTCCGAGGGATCGGTTGTCAATTTTCCATCTTTATTATAGCCGCCGGGTATCGGGAGCTGCTCACCCTTGATTTTGTACGCTTCAATTTTCCCCATTGAGAATTGAGTCATTGCCATGTCCAGAACGATTGCTTCGTTATTAAACGGTGCTGCAAAAACAAGCGGGTTGTTTCCAAGCCGCGGATCGACAGCTCCCCATGCAGGGAAAATTCCAAGCGTGTTTGTCCAACCGATAAATGCGAAACCTGCTTTAGCGGCTTTCCAGCCGTAAGTTCCGCCACGCATCCAATGATTTGTGTTTGCCAACGCAACGCACCCGATTCCGTATTGCCGTGCCAACTCTATTGCACGGTCGGTACACTTTAAAGCGTTTAAAATTCCCGGACCTAAATTTCCATTCCACTGTTCAATTGCACCGGCGCTGTTTACTAATTCCGGCTCGGCATTTACATTGACAATTTTCTCTTTAATATATTTGATAAATGTTGAAAAGCGGTTCACACCGTGAGTGTAAACTCCGTCGATGCTGTTTTCTGTAAAAATATTTGCGCAGGTTTCAGATTTTTCTTTTGTGAAATTTTCTTTGAGCAGAACGCGCAGAAATTCATTTTTCATTTCTTCGGCAGAGATTCTAATTTCTTCGGTTGAGTTTTGCATGATCCTAAAAAGTATATTTATAATTTTGAATAGGAACATAAAAATTTTTGTGCTGACTCTTATATGCAGTTAAAACTTGGTTTACTTCTTTGAAATGTATTTGGGAATCAATTAAGTGGTTTTAAAACAGCATCAAAATGTTGTAAATATTAAATAAACGCCGCCTAAAATTACCAGCAAGCCGCAGGTTTTTTTAATCCATAATATAGTTTTTGAATCCTCCGACCAATTCAGATACTTCTGAACCTTGCCGGTTAATGTTCCGGCTCCGACGATTACAGAACAATGTCCAATTCCAAACGCAAGAAGAAAAATTACTGCAAGTAAGTAATTTGTTTGTGCAGTTTGAAACACAACGACAAGCACCGGAGCCATATATGCGAATGTGCATGGACCTAACGCTAATCCGAAAAGTAATCCAAGTATAAATGCAGCAAATAATCCTTTTGCAGAGGTTTGTTTTAAACCAATCGTGTTCCATTCAAACTTTATAATATCCAAAAGATAAAGCCCGACTAAAAAGAAAATGCCGGCTACAAGATAATTTCCAATTTCACCAACATCTCCCATAAGTCTTCCCAGTGAAGCGGTAATAATTCCTATCAAAGCGATTGTAATCAATATTCCGACAGAAAAGATGAGAGAAATGTTGAAGGTTCTTCGGACAGAAATTTTTCCTTGCGAACTAATATATCCGACTACAAGCGGAATACTGGATAAATGACAGGGCGAAAGAAGAATCGATAAAATTCCCCACGCAAAAGAAGCAAGAACTGCAATCCACACGGCGCCGTTCATTGCTTCGTATAGGAAATTGAAAATTCCTTCTATCATATTATTCCTTTTTGCTAACCGGGTTTATTCCTTTCTTATGCAGAAGGCTATCAATTTCTTTCTCCGGATAAAATCCTTCGTGACGAAAAAACTCTTTTCCTTTCTCATCCAGAAACACTTGAGTGGGAATTAATTTGATTCCATATTTTTCTGCATACGGTCTTTGCTCTTTTGTCCAGACATCATAAAAAACGACTTTAACCTGCTCTCCGTATTTTGTCTCTATCGCTTTCATTACCGGCTGCATCATTTTACACGGGATGCAGTTTACCGAGCCAAGTTCGATAAATGTAACCTTTGGCTGAATCGTTTCTTTCTTAGTCTTTTTTGAGTTTTGTGCCGAAAGATTTGTGATGGTGAATGTAGTAAATAATAGAGCAAGCATTAATTTCTTCATAATTAATTTCCTTGTTTTAACCATTCGAGTATTTTTTCTTTTGACGGAACGATTCCTGAGCTGACAACTTTTTCATTTATTACCAAACCCGGAGTTGCAAGAATTCCATAAGTAATGAATTCTTGAATTTTCGCAACTTTTTCCACCGCAGCGTCAATTTGGTTTTCTTTAACCACACTCCTAACAATTTCTTCCAGGGTTGAGCATCTTTTGCATCCGGTGCCGAGAACTTTTACTGAAACCATTTCTACCTCAATTTAGATTTATCTTGTAATTAACTATCTCATGTGTTTTTTTTCATTTCAATAAACTTCCAATGCCGCTTTGATTTTATCGTATAGATTTTCCTCTCTCATAAATCTTTTCACTTCATTATTCTTTGAATTACAGATTACAACTACCGGTATAAACCCGACCTCATATTTTGACTGCAAATCATAATTCGTAAAGCAATCCACAACGGCATAATCAAACAGATCCGGTTTTTCTTTTTGTATCTTCTGAATTTCCGCCTCATGCTTATAACACATCTCAAGCGTACATTCGCAGGACATCGAAGTTGAGAAGAGAATTACTTTTTTCTTCGATGATTTGTCCAACTCATCAAAAAAATAATTTCCGAAGAGAGAGTTGAATTTATTGTTCACAACACGGAAAACTTTCTTTAATGTATCAACTTCCGGTTTGCTCCGATAGAACTTTTCGAAGGCTTTGAATGATTTGATTAGCTGATTAGTCTTGAAATCTTCGTCGTTATTAATCGGATCGGTAAGATGATTTGTGTTTTTAATTTTGCTCAACAATTTATTAAGCTCGTTAACCGAAGCTATATCCGGCGCGTTATTTTCTAAAAACGATATGTTTATTTGTGCGATCATTTCACGTGCCTCTTTTATCAACACAGCGGAGGGCTCTGTCTTAATTAAGCTTATTAAAATCAATATTGCAGTGAGTAATTTTAGTATCATGATCTTAGTAAATTAGATTGAAGAGATAACCGACAACAATAATTCCCACCGCTACAATTCCGATAAAAACAAAAATCAATTGTAGCTTGAGCACTTTTTTAAGAATTATCGTCTCGGGAAGAGAGAGTCCAATAACACTCATCATAAATGCAAGTACGGTTCCCAGAGAAGCCCCTTTTTCCAATAACGCCTGCACTATTGGAATTATTCCCGCCGCATTTGAATACATCGGCACACCGATTACTACCGCAACAGGAACAGACCACCAAACTCCCTTGCCCATCAAAGAAGCCATAAAATTTTCCGGCACGTATCCGTGAATACCGGCGCCAACAGCAATTCCAATCACAATGTAAATCCAAACCTTGCCGACAATCTCTTTTACGGCATCAAAACCGGCAGTAATTCTTTGGGAGAAGCCGATTTTTTCTTCTGTCGTTTCCAAATGTCCTGCTTTAATTTCATATACCCACGGTTCAACAAATTTTTCTAATTTTAAAATGCCGATTATATAGCCGGAAATCATTGCTATCACCAAACCGGTTGACATATAAAATAGGGCTGTCTTCCAACCGAACAATCCGAATAACAAAACCAAAGCAATTTCATTTATCATCGGTGCGGCAATAAGAAAAGAAAATGTTACACCGAGCGGAACACCGCTTTCAACGAATCCGAGAAACAGGGGGATTGCCGAACACGAACAAAAAGGAGTTACTATTCCAAGAATACTCGAGAGAACATTCCCGACAAAAAGCTTTTTGCCGCCAAGAATTTTTCTAGTTCGTTCCGGTGAGAAATAGCTTCGTATTATTCCAACTACAAAAACTATTAATATTAAAAGCAGTAGAACTTTTGGGACTTCGAAAATGAAAAACCATGCGGCATCTGTTAAATGCGTCTTTGGTGAAAATCCAGCCAAAGAATAAATTAATAAATCCGTAATGTTTTCTAAGTTTAGATAAAGTAGAAACCATAACGGCAATAACAAAATGGGAA
>CAZRIQ010000109.1:0-7066 GCA_964600175.1 uncultured Melioribacter sp.
TATCTATATTAGAATGTCTAAATACTAAATACTCAAATCTCAATACTAATAAGGTACCTTCATCCCCTGATAGAATTCCGGGTTCTTATAATCTTTTCTTAATGGATGACCCGCATCCCAATCATACGGCATTAAAATTCTTCTTAAGTCGGGATGATTTAAAAATTTTATGCCAATTAAATCGTAAGCTTCGCGTTCATGCCAATCTGCAATCCGCCAAACCGATTCAACCGATTCCACTTCGGGATTTTCTCTCGGTGCGGAAACCTTCAATGTAATTTTGTGTTTCAGTTGGGTTGAATCGAGATGATAATAAACGCTGAGTGTACCGCCCTTGATTATTTCCGACTCATCTTCTTCTTTTACTTTTTCACCGTTTGCATCGTCTACACCGGAAAGACACATCAAACTGTCAAACTTCAGTTCTTCGTTGTCTCTTAAATACAAACTTATTTTATGAACTTGAAGAGGATCAACGGATATGATCGGTTCGACGGGTAGTTCTTTATCAAAGTTTAAAATTGCTTCGCCAAATTCTTTTTTCAACAACTCGTAAATTTCTTCGGCAGTCTTCATACGGATTTTTTTCTCAACGATTCGTTTCTAATTTTTTCTTGTAGTTTCAATAATCCTTCCAGTAATGCTTCGGGTCGTGGAGGGCAGCCGGGCACATAAACATCGACTGGAATTACTCTATCGACACCTTTTAAAACGTGATAGCCATGTTCCCAATACGGTCCGCCGCAATTAGAACAGCTTCCCATCGAAATAATATACTTCGGATCGGGCATCTGCTCGTATAATCTTTTTATTCTCAATGCCATTTTTAATGTAACCGTACCGGAAATAATAATTGCATCTGCTTGACGCGGAGTATTACGCGGCATCACTCCGAACCTGTCAAAATCATAGTGCGATGCTGATGTTGCCATCATTTCGATTGCACAGCAGGCGAGACCGAAACCAAGCTGCCAAATTGAAGACAATCTAGCCCAGTTCATAAGATCGTCGACTTTGGCTATTATAATGTTATCTTCGGAAAATTCTTTATCTAAAAGACTCATTAATTTCTTTCTTCTATTTATCGAGGATTACCTTTTCTTCAACTTTATTATCGGGAAACTTTTTTAATTGCGGAGGAATGATTTTCGGGCGAGCCCATTCAAGGTCGCCTTTCCTCCATTCGTAAGCCATACCAAGTGCGAGTATCAACAAAAAAATTATACCGGCAAGAAAACCGTAAACGCCGTATTCTCTATAACTTAAAGCCCACGGGAACAAGAGAACAACTTCAACGTCGAAGATCAAAAATATGAGGGCAACAACATAAAATCTTATATTGAATTGTACCCACGGAGAGCCTTCCGCATCTTCTCCGCACTCATAAATTATTGTTTTTTCGTGGGTTTTTCTGCTTGGTCTAATAAATTTGGCTAAGAAAATAATGAAGACTACAAATACAACCGCTAGTAGAACAAAAACAAAAATTTTCCCGAATTCTGTAAGCATAATCACTAAAAAAAGTTTCGATTAAAATAAAACTTGTCTGTCTGAATGTCAAGAAATCGCGTTCGTTAGTTTCCAAAACAAAAGATTTTTAATGTGGAATTAATTTTTCCGTAAGTATTGAGATCAAATCAATGCAGAATTTTGTATGCGGCTAACTTCAATAAGTTCGATCTTGTCATAATCCCAATCAGATCCACGATTCGTAATTTCGGTTTGGCGCACAAATAAATATTGTCCCATCTCGGCATAAATTTATTTTTGAAGTTATAGAGTCCTTCGTAGTTGTAAGCAAATTTCATGAACGAACCTATTATCTTTATCGATATCGACTTATAATTTAGAAACAGATTTTGTGTGTCGATAATAAACGGGACTTCACCCAGGCTCAATTCTGAAAACGATCTTTCTTTATAATAATTGAAAATTTCGTAAACCAATGCTTCCATTATCCCGACCGGTGCGGTTTTATTTCTTAAGATCAACTCGGTATGAAGTTTTTTGTTTGAGTTTTGCCCGACAAGTATACCACCGAGCCACTTATTATTTTTATCGACGAAAACAAAAAGGTCCATATCTTTTTTGAATTCATCCCAGAACAAATGTTTAAGCTGGGGTTTGTTAGCATGACGGTACTTTGTTTTGAATTCCGATAAACGCACAGAGTTCTCAGCGCTATAACTATATTGTTCGATGTGTCCGTGACGCATGCCTCTTCGCACAAGCTCATGCAGAGATTTTTTTGCAAATGGATTTGAATCCAATTCTATTACTGCTTCTTTCCCGATCATAACTTTTTCAAATCCTCTTGCTTCGAGTTTTTGTGCAATGCTCAAGCTGCATCCCCGTAATATTAAATGCCGGGAATTTTTCTCTTTGTCGATAATTTCAAAAAAGTTTTCATAAACATGTTCATGAGGAAGTTCGGCAAGGGCAATCCACGTTGAAGCAGGGAAGAAGAGTTTGAGTTTCTCAACTTTAGGATAATCAATGTTCGATATTACCCAGCTGAGGGGAATAGTATTGTTTTCATCCGTCATTTAATAACTGTGTGAATCCATTTTTACTTTTCCGCGGAATATCCAGTAAATGCTGATCGTGTAAGCTAGCACAAATGGGATTCCAATGATTGCAATAATCAGCATTGTCATTAATGTTTTTTGGGAAGAAGCGGCATTGTAAATGTTCAAGCTGAATTCCGGGTTCGGGTTCGATAAAACAATATTCGGAAATAACCCGATTGCAAACAAAGCCAGCAGTGCAAAAATGCTTGCACTGGATGAAAGGAATGCATACCAGTTTCTTTTGTGGTGAATTTCTCTTGGTATATTGGCAATGGCAAGCATATTTAATACTGCAACAATAAATAACCAGGGCGTCGATTTGAAATGATCTACCATGTGAGGGAAATAAACAAGCGTTGCCATAGTAGTAGTAACGTAACAAATAACAAAGAAGATAATAGTATTGTTAACCCATGAACTTACTTTGGACTGTAGTTCTCCTTCGGTTTTCATGGTAAGGTAAATCGCCCCGTGCATCATGAACAAAGCTAAGGTAGTTATCCCAACTAAAACCGTGTACGGCGAAATCAAAGTCCAAAATGTACCGGTAAATTCTTTGTCCGCTCCCAGAGGAATTCCTTGAACTATATTACCGAGAGCAACACCCATCAAAAGAGTGATAAGAATACTTGCGATGCTGAAGGCGACATCCCAGCTTTGCCGCCATAATTTTGAGTTTTGCTTACTGCGGAATTCGATAGCGACTGCACGGAAGATCAACACAAAAAGTAAAATCATAAACGCCGTATAAAACCCTGAGAAGACGGTTGCGTAAACATGGGGGAATGCGGCAAAGAGCGCACCGCCGCCCGTTACAAGCCAAACTTCGTTTCCATCCCAAACAGGCCCGATGGAATTAATCAGAACTCTTCTTTCCATATCGTCTTTAACAAAAAGATGAAGTGAGCCGACGCCGAGATCGAATCCGTCGAGTATAGCGTAGCCGGCTAACAAAATTCCTATCAGCATAAACCATATTGTATTGAGATCGAAAGTAAATTCCATTTTAGTACCTCATTTCAGCCGTTTTTATTTTATTCTCTTTCCAATGCTGCTTTTTGATGTTCATATTCGGATTGAATTTCATCCGCTTCTTCCGGTCCGTGTTGTATTTTTTCGTTGAGCAGATAAATAAACAATACAAATAGAAGAATATAAATTACCGTGAATAGGATAAGCGAAAACCAAATCTGGCCCGATACAACTGCTTTCGACAATGCCTCGGAAGTTTTTAACAAACCATAAACTATCCAGGGCTGACGCCCGATTTCCGCCGACATCCAGCCAAGCTGGTTTGCTATTTGCGGGCCGAGAACCGAAATAACAAAAACGTATAAGAGCCACTTATGGTTGAATAATTTTCCCCGCCACCACAGAATTATTCCAAGCCAACTTATGAGAATCAGAATTACTCCGATAGCCACCATGAAATGATAAGTTTGAAAAACTATATTAACCGGAGGTCTGTTTTCCGGTTTGAAGGCGTTAAGTCCCTCGACTGGCGTTTGAGTATCTCCCGAAATTAAATAGCTCAACATCCCAGGTATGGCAATACCCAACTTCACTTCTTGCTGCTGCTCGTTTACCCATCCGAAAAGGTACATGGGAGCAGGAGCAAGAGAATCGTAATGAGCTTCAAACGCGGCTAATTTGGCCGGTTGATTTTCACTAACTCCCATCGCACTTTGATGCCCGGTATAGAGCTGGAATAACGATGCGAATCCGGCAAACAACAAAGCAATTTTTAGGGAAGATTTGGCAAAATCTAAATGGCGTTTCTTTATTATATAATAAGCACTTACGCTGATCACTAAAAAACTTCCTGCTAGCCAGGCACCGGACAGAACATGTAATAGTCTATCAATCGATGATGGGTTGAAAACCATCGCCCAAAAGTCGGTTATTTCCGCTCTTGCTTCCAATCCTTTTTCTACAATATGAAAGCCGGCTGGAGTTTGCTGCCATGAGTTTGCCACCACAATCCAAACTGCACTTAACATTGATCCGAATGAGACCATCACCGTCGAAACAAAATGAGTTTTTGAGCTTACTTTGTTCCAGCCGAAGACCAAAATTGCAAGGAAACCGGACTCAAGAAAGAAAGCGAAGATTCCTTCTGCGGCGAGTGCGCTGCCGAATACATCCCCGACGAATCTTGAATAAGTTGCCCAGTTTGTACCGAACTCGAATTCCATTACAATCCCGGTTGCAACACCGAGTGCAAACGTAAGGGCAAATACTTTTACCCAAAATTTCGTCATCTTTTCGTAAAGGGGATTCTTCGTTTTCAGGTACATTCCTTCCATCATTACCAAGATTACTCCGAGTCCGATGCTTAACGGCGGGTACAAATAGTGAAATCCGACAGTGAAAGCAAATTGAATACGGGCTAACATTTCGGTTGTCATTTGATTTTTCCTGCAAATGAACGATTATCTTTGATATAAACTTAGTCAATCATTGTTTATTAATAAAGTCGGACTGATCAAGTTCATTCATAAAGGGGTTAAAAAGGAATGAATGTTTATCATAATTTTTATTAAATTTTACCACGTAATATTAACAGCCGAAAAAATGTATGAAAATTAAATGCCTACCGGTTCTCGCCTTATTTGTTTGTTTCTCGTTTAACAGTTTGTACGCGCAGAAGTGGATGAATATTCTACAGTTTCCTAATCAAACAGTTTCAATTGATACGTCGGGTGTAAAGCAGATTGAGAACCAGGTTTCGGTACTAAGTCTAATTAATTACTCAAAGCCGCAAAAATTAACTTCGGTTAACGGCAAAGAAGTAAGCACGGTGAAGACCCAGATATTGTTCAATACGGATTCGCAGAAGTACACCGTAATCGGAAATTTATATTATGATGATATGCTGAAAATAATCGGCGAATCGAATATTCCTACTTACGCAATTTCCCGTAATGATTTTGCGATACCGATTGCCAAAAATCCGTTAATGACTATCATTTATAACGAGTGTGTTGATTTTTTGAACAGCGGTCTTCCTAAAATTGCCGTACAAAATACCGACTCTCTAAAAGCGGTTGCCGCACAATTCTTAGCTGTGGATTCTTCAGTTGTCGACTCTTCCGATATTTTGTTTTCTATGAAAGATACCAATACTCTTAATGGTAACGGACAAATGAACGAACAGCAGAGATCATTGGAGAAAGCTGTTAATAATAACAAACCCAAGTTTAATGAAATTGAAATGCAGAACACGTCGGCGAATGGAACAACCGGTAACAAAACAGATTCTGCCAAATCCGGTTTGGCGAATACTGCGAATTCTTCCACGACAAACGAACAACCCGATAAAACAATAGATAATCAAAATCCTCCTCTAATTACAGTTCCGGCAGAACCCGTTTACGACAGCCGGCACGAAACAAATCCCAAAAGCACAATCTTCACCGACGGTAACTTATATTGTTTTCAAGTCTCATCGTGGAAGAACAAACCCAAAGCGGAAAGTGAAGTTAAAAGGTTGATAAGCAAAGGACACGATGCATTTATGGAAGAAACGCAAATTCCAAGAAGGGGAACGTGGTACCGCGTAAGAATCGGTTATTTCAATTCGCTTCAAGAGACCGAACAGTATATGAGATCGATGAGGAAATAGTGTGCCGAGTGTCGGCATTCCGACATTAATCTAATTTCTCTTTTCTATTTTGGAACTAACTGTAAAAAGAATAGTTCTAATAACAGAACAAAACGGGGCGGTTATGAAAACCAAATCAGTAGTATTTTCGGCAGTAGGACTGCTTTTAATATCAGCGGCATTTTTGTATAACGGAAACAATGTTTCAACCAAAATAGATTCTTTAAGCGCCGATTCGAGTAAAACAGCAAACATGCAGGAGAAAAAAATGAAGAACAAAGTTGTGAAAACCGACGCGGAGTGGAAAAAGGAATTGACTCCCGAGCAGTATTATGTGATGCGGGAAAAAGGGACCGAGATGCCGTACACCGGCAAATATTATAAATTGAATGAAAAGGGAATCTATGTTTGTGCCGCATGCGGAAACGAGTTATTCAAATCGGATACAAAATTTGATGCGGGCTGCGGCTGGCCGAGTTATTTCAAACCGATAAGCGACAGTGCGGTTATCTACAAAACCGATTACAGTCATGGCATGGAACGCACGGAAGTTATTTGTGCAAAGTGCGGTGCACATTTGGGGCACGTTTTCAACGACGGTCCCGAACCGACAGGGATGAGATACTGCATAAATTCCGTCGCATTGGGTTTTGAAAAAGCAGACACCGTCGCAGATAAAAAGTAATTTGAAATGACTAAGCATTTCAATAAAACAACAGAAAAAGAAAAACGCCGCAATCTAAGGCGAGAACAAACCCACACTGAAAAGATAGTCTGGCTCTATTTAAGAAACAGAAAAACACTTGGTTATAAATTCAGACGGCAATACTCAATAGATCGTTATGTTGTGGACTTTTTCTGTTCTGAACTTAAGTTAGCGATAGAAATGGAT
>CAZRIQ010000110.1:0-7065 GCA_964600175.1 uncultured Melioribacter sp.
AACGGAATTTACACTTCGTTAATATTTCAGCATAAAGGATTCGGAATAGACAATATTTCCTACAATATTTTTAGAGTTGAATTTCAAGAGTACCGGCATATCATTTACAGCTTAACAGGCAGATGGAGGATTACTGCCAGGCATACTTTCGGTAAGCTGGTTCCATATTATGATTATTCATATCTTGGTTACGACGAATATGTTAGAGGGCATAGTGACGATAATAGGGAAGGAAATAACTACATTTTAGGGTCTTTAGAGTTCTGTTACCCTTTGCTGAAAGAATGGGATATTAGTTTGAAACTGCCCTTGCTTCCATGGAAATTGACTTCTGCTCGGATTGGGATTTATCTGACTGTTTTTGCAGATGCGGGAAATGTGTTCAACAACAATCAAAGATTTCTAATAAAAGATTTCTATTCCGGGTACGGATTCGGTTTAACTTTCTTGGTTTTGCCGTTTAACGGAATTAGATTTGAGTATGCTTTTAACGAACTTGTTTAAGGGGAGTTCTTAATTGGAAGCGGGTTTGCTTTCTGATATTGATTTGTATTTTTCACCGTACAAAACGAATGATAAAATCAAAATTGTCGATGAAGAAGCTCATCACATAATTGATGTAATGCGCCATAGAACGGGTGATGAGTTATTCATCACTAACGGCAAAGGCTTTATTTACAGAACAATAATTGAAGAAATTTTTAGTAAAGAAGTTATCTGCAAAGTTAAAGAAGTAAAACAGTATACCAACCATTTCATGAACATCACTTTTTGCATACCGAGATTAAAAGCCCAGGACAGATTTGAATTTGCTCTTGAAAAGTGTGTTGAGCTTGGAATAACTAATTTCATTGTGTTTGAATCGTTGCGAACAGTTGCTAAAGGTGAGAAACTTGAAAGGTGGCAAAAAATATTACTCTCGGCAATGAAGCAGAGTCTCCGAGCCTGGCTCCCACAAATCTCATACATGGAAAACTTCAATATGCTGAATAATCTTACCGGACAAAAAATTATTCTCGATCAAAACTCGGATCAAACGTTATTTGATTTCTTATCGAGTATCCAGCATCCAGTATCGAGTAGTTGGTACTTTATCTTTGGTTCCGAAGGCGGGTTGAGTGAAAAAGAAATTAATGATATTGCAGGGAGTATCAAGGTTAGACTTTCGAAGAACAGACTAAGAAGTGAAACAGCAATTACTTATGCCGGTACAATTATAAACAGTCTGTTTGAATCTTAAATCAATTCAATAGTTTTTTTGACGAGTCTCTCAAAATCCAATTTTACTTTATTAGCAGTATCAATCACTTCGGAGTGATCGAGTTTTTTTGTGGTTAGTCCCGCAGCATAATTTGTTATACACGATATAGAAGAAACTTCCATTCCTAATTTTGCTCCATAAACAGCTTCGTGTGCGGTCGACATTCCAACGGCATCGGCGCCAAACTTTGCACACATTTGTATCTCGGCAGGTGTTTCGTAGCTTGGTCCCTTGCCGTACCAGTAGATTCCTTCTTTC
This sequence comes from uncultured Melioribacter sp., assembly GCA_964600175.1. GTDB lineage: Bacteria > Bacteroidota > Ignavibacteria > Ignavibacteriales > Melioribacteraceae > Pyranulibacter. Next base: position 1,520 of record CAZRIQ010000110.1, read on the forward strand.
AAATTAATCTTTTCCTTTTCTGCTGCCTGTTTAATAATCGAATTTAATTTTGGGGAAGGGAACTTGAGGAATTTGTTTTTTTCTTCTACGGAAGCTACTGCCAAAACATTTGTTATTTCTTTTTTGATTGCAAACGCATTGAAGGAAGTATTTAACATCAGATCGCCGGGATGCAGGTTCATATTTACTCCCCCGGCTGCGTTTGTCAAGAGAAGCCACTTACAATCCAATTTTCTTGCAATATGTGCCGGTAATAAACACTCGGATAATGGATAACCTTCGTAGAAATGAATTCTTCCTTGAAACAAAAGCAGATTCTTGTTCGAGTATTTTGCGAAATGGATAAAGCCTTTATGCCCTTCTACAGTCGACTTTGGATAATTGGGAAGCGAGGATGTCGGAATTGAGGTTACGGTTTCAACTTTATCTGCAAAATCACCTAAACCGCTTCCGAGTATTATACATATTTCAGGTGTAAATGGAATTTGTTTCTGAAGAACTTTAATTAGCCCTTCGTATTTGCTGTTTAGATCAACCATTAAAATAATATTCCTGCTAAAGTAGCAGTCATAAGAGTTGCCAGCGAACCGCCTATAACGGCTCTTATGCCAAGTTTAGCGAGATCCGGTCTTCGTTCCGGCGCCATTGGTGCAATTCCACCAATTTGAATTGCAATAGAACTAAAATTAGCAAAGCCGCACAAAGCATACGTAGCCATCAAAATTGCTTTCGGATCGACCAGTGCTTTCATCTCAATCAGCTTACCCATATCCAGATATGCAACAAATTCGTTTAACACAACTTTCGTTCCGATCAAACTTCCGAACTGATATGCGCTGTGCCAGGGTACTCCAATTCCGTAAGCAAGGAACTGTAAGACCGAACCGAATATAAATTGCATACTTAACGGCTGCCCAAAGTGCATTTTGAGATATTCATTTATGTTCAATAAATCGCCAAGCCCAGTAAGCAGATAATTCACTAAAGCAATTAAAGCTATAAAAGCAATCAACATAGCACCAACGTTTAATGCTAAATAAAGTCCGTCGCTTGCACCTGCCGCCGCCGCTTCAATTACGTTGCTTGCGTTTTTTTCTATCTTAATTTTAACCGTCCCTTTCGTTTCCGGTTCTTCGGTTTCGGGAAACATAATTTTGGAAATTACCAGCGAAGCAGGCGCAGCCATTACACTTGCACCGAGAAGGTGAGTGGCAAACATTATCTGTGCTTGATGTATAGGCATCTTCATCGAATCTGCAAATGCTTGCCCGAGCACTTGAATGTAAGCAGCCATTACACCGCCGGCAATAGTAGCCATTCCTCCGACCATTATTGTTAATAGTTCACTGTTAGTCATTCCCTTTAAAAAAGGTTTGATCATAAGAGGCGCTTCTGTTTGTCCTACAAATATGTTAGCGGTGTTAGATAAAGATTCAGCTCCGCTTGTACCCATTACTTTTGACATTATCCATGCCATTCCCTGAACGATTTTTTGCATCACTCCAAGGTAGTACAAAACCGACATAAGACACGCGAAGAAGATGATTGTCGGCAAAACTTGAAAAGCAAAGAACACGCCCATGCTTTCGGGACTGCCGCTTCCAATTGCTAAGTTTCCAAAAACAAATTTTGCTCCCTCGGTTGTAAAATTTAGAAGCAGAACGAAGAAACCGCTTATGAATTTAAATAAGGCCTTAGGCCAGCCAAGCGGACCGAAAAACTTACTGAGTGCTTCTCCTTTTAGAATAAGAATCGCAAAAACTATTTGCAGACCCAATCCGCTTATAACCAGGCGCCAGTTAACCCGCTTTTTATTATTTGAAATTAAAAATGCAATACCGATTATCAGAACAATTCCGATAATGCCGCGAATAAGGGATTCGAAATTCATGATTGTTCCGTTTGGTTTTCAGGTATGTAATGACACTTTCTGCAGCGCGCCTCGTAGCTGTCTGCCGCACCGACAAGCACTCTTTCCTTAGAAACTATCTTACGTTGTGTTTTATCAGCCGGATTGCCGCATACAACGCAGATTGCCAGCGTTTTAGTAATGTATTCGGCTATAGCTAAAATTTGAGGCATCGGCTCAAACGGCACGCCGCGGTAATCCTGGTCCAAGCCGGCGACGATAACACGTTTTCCGTCGTTTGCCAGTTGGTTGCAGACATCCACCAACTCTGCTGAAAAGAATTGAGCTTCATCTATTCCAACCACGTGTGCAGATTTTGAGAGTTCTAAAATTTCATTTGCGTTTTCAACAAGAACTGAGGGGAGCGATTGTTCACTGTGAGACACTATATCATTAGAGGAGTATCGAACATCGATTTTCGGCTTGAAAATCATCACTTTTTGTTTTGCAATTTTGGCTCTGCGAAGACGTCTGATCAACTCTTCCGTCTTTCCGCTGAACATACAGCCGGCAATTACTTCGATCCAGCCGGTTTCCCTAGGCATGGAATGAGGCAGAAACTCGTCCATTTACTTTAGGTTCTCCTCGCCGAATGAAAAAGGAATCAGCTCTTTTAGTTTGATTTTTTTTAGTTCGCCTTTATGATTGATCATCAATACATCAAGCTCTTTACCGCAAAGGTCAAGAAGGACTTGCCGGCAGGCGCCGCATGGAGGAAGGAAGTCTTTTGCATCGCTTGCTACAGCAATTGCTATAAACTCTCTGTGTCCATCAAGAATTGCTTGAAAGGCAGCAGTTCGTTCCGCACAGATTGTAAGTCCATAAGATGAGTTTTCAATATTTGCACCGTGATAAATTTCTCCGCTCTTTGTTAATAAAGCAGCACCGACGTGAAAGTTAGAATATATGGGAAGTCCTTTTGATTTTGCTTTAACTGCTTCTTGTGCAAGTTCTTTGGGATTGTACATGCCGAACAATTTTTTGTTTTGTCAAAGATAGGGGATTGAAAGGTAAAATGAAACTGCCCTCATCCACACCTCGTCAGAAAACGACGAAGTCAACTACGTAGAAGATTTATAAAAATTATCATAATCAATTTTGTATCACTCCTAACGGAGTTCCATTGATGTTCCGTGTTTAATTGTTACTAATGTTTCACTCCTACGGAGTTATAGTATATTAGAAAGTTCCGTAGGAACGACATATTAGTAAAACATATAATTACAAAAAAAACGAGCTCCGATAGGAGCGAAACAACTTTAGACCCACCCTCGTCAGAGTTCGACGAAGTCCCGACACAGGGTTCGTCGAGGTCTGACGACTGTAGACCTCACCCTCCTAAGGAGGGGACAACTTGTTTTTTATTTTTGTATTAAATGTTTAAGAGTAATTTTTAACCTCACCCGGTCTCACTTCGTTCATCCACCCTCTCCTTATTAAGGAGAGGGTAAGGGTGAGGTCAAAATTCTTCTTCCAGAAGCCACGTATCAGCTTTATCTTCTTCAATACCGTCTATGAAGCGGGAAGGTTTTGCAAATGTAATTCCTTTTTGTCTGTCGAAGATGTGCATTGGGTAAGAGACATATAAATTTTGTTTTGCGCGTGTTACCGCTACATACATCAACCGCCGTTCTTCTTCCAATTGTTCAAGACTATCAAACGATTGACTCGAAGGGAAGAAGCCGTCCATCGCATGCATTACAAAAACAGAATGCCATTCTAAACCCTTAGCAGAATGAATTGTCGAAAGCGTAAGATATTCTCTTTCTTTGTCGGGAGCTTCCACATCAACTACACTATCCTGCGGCGGTTCCAAAGCCATATCAGAGAGAAAACTATCCAGACTTTTATAATGTTCGGCAATGTTGAGAAACATGTCTAAATCTTTTTTCCGTTTGTTGAAGTCGTCGTACTTTTCCATGAACAACGGTTCGTAATATTTGAAGACTGCTTCGGCTTTATCGACTGGCATTTGGTTTTTTGTAAATATATTATTCAGAAGTTCAAAAAGCTTGTAAATATTCTCGGTGTATTTTGACGAAACAACTTTTTCGGGATTAGAAGTAATGTTCAACTTACCTTGAGAGAGTTCCTCCATAATTTGCTGTGCTTTCTTGGGTCCAATTCCTTCATGCAAAAGTAAAATTCTGTACCAGCTTACGAAGTCGTTTGGATTGTATGCAATTCTCAAAAACGCAAGCATATCTTTAACATGAGCGGCTTCAATAAATTTCATGCCACCGAATTTAACGTAAGGTATATTAGCTTTATTCAATTCAATTTCGAGATCGAATGAAGAATAAGATGAACGGAAGAGTACCGAAATATCATTTAGGGGAACTCCTTCTTCTCTTAGTTCCAAAACTCTTTCGACAATGAACCGCGACTGCATATTCTCATTTGCGGCACAAACAATTGCCGGTAATTCACCTCCGAATTTCCGTGTGAAAAGATGTTTGGGATACTTCTCAACCGCCCGCTCAATGATATGATTTGCAAAATCAAGTATCTCTTGAGTGCTTCTGTAATTTTCTTCCAGCGTAATAATTTTCACATCTTCGAAGAGGTTAGGGAAGTCCATAATGTTTTTGAAATTCGCACCACGGAACGCATAGATCGACTGCGAATCATCGCCGACAACCATTACATTTTTGTTTACTTGTGTCAATCCTTGAATTATATCTGCCTGGAGTTTATTCGTATCCTGGTATTCATCAACCATTACAAATTTAAGAGTAGAAAGAAGATTTTTCGCGCCGGGTCCGAATTCCATTAAGAAATCACGCAAATAAATAAGAAGGTCGTCATAATCCAGCAGATTGTTTTTTCGTTTATACGAAATGTAAAATTTTTGTATCTCGATAAATTTATCAAGATACTCCGCAAAGTGCGGATATTCTTTTTCAAGAATATCTTCTACTGATTTTTCAGTGTTTGTACTTAAACTGAGTACTTTTAGGATTGTCTGCTTGTTCGGAAATCTCTTTTTCAGCTCTCCTAATTTCAATTGTCCGCGTATTAAATTTATTACATCTTCGCTGTCGCTTTGGTCCAGAATTGTAAAACCGTTATCCAGCTTAACGAATTTTGCATATTTCCGTAGAGTGAGATTCGCAAATGAATGAAATGTTCCGCCATTGATTTTGGAACATCGGTTATCAAGTAAAATGGCTGCGCGGTCCATCATTTCTTTTGCTGCTTTGCGAGTAAAAGTAAGTAAAAGAATGGATTGCGGATCGTATCCCATTTCTAATAATCTTGCAACACGATAAACAAGGGTTCTCGTTTTACCGCTTCCGGCTCCGGCTATTACAAGATAAGCTCCATTCACAGCACATGCAGCTTCATACTGTGCCGGATTCAACTGCTGTTTATAATTTATTGTAAATTTTGATTCATCTATCCCCGTAGATAAATCGGTTACTTTTGTTTCTCCGACTTTACCGGTTCTCTTGAGAATATATTTTTTTGCCATTATTTACGGAACGCTTTGGGTTTGTTCAGTATTTCAGATATAATTATAAAATCACGAAGAGAATTACTATTCAATATTTTTTGCCTGAATTTCAAAGCCCGGTCATCTCTAAGAACATTGTATTCATAAGTAGTACGAAGGTCGACTCTGGTTCCTCTAATA
>CAZRIQ010000111.1:0-2939 GCA_964600175.1 uncultured Melioribacter sp.
AAACTTTGACTTGTTCGATCCGAAAGAGATCGACTTCGTTATTCTTTCCCATGCTCATATTGATCATGCCGGGAATCTTCCATCATTAGTTAAAAAGGGCTTTATAGGAAATATTTATTGCACGTTTGCTACGAGAGATCTCTCATACTATATGTTAAAAGATTCCGCCCATGTACAGGAAAAAGATGTTGAATACGTAAATAGAAAGCGGAAGAAAAAAGGTCAAAATCCGTTTGAACCTTTGTATACCGAAGAAGACGCTCAAACAGCACTCAACCAATTTGTTGGAATAAATTATCATAGAGAACACGAAGTTGCGCCGGGTATCAAATTAACTTTTTTCGATGCCGGACATATTCTCGGTTCTTCTGTTGTTTTCCTTTCCATAAACGAGAACGGCAGAATTATTAACCTCGGTTTTTCAGGTGATCTCGGCAGACCGAACTTGCCTATTTTGAAAGATCCGGAAAAAATTCCAGATGTTGAATACTTTATCTGCGAGAGTACTTACGGCGGAAAAGTTCACGAAAATCCTACAGATTCAGAAGCGAAACTTACAGATGTGTTAAAGAAAGCGATTCAAAGAAAGGGTAAGATAATTATCCCTTCGTTCAGCGTCGGCAGAACCCAGGAACTTGTTTATGCGCTGCACAGAATTTTTGAAAGAAACGACTGCGATAGAATTCCGGTGTATGTTGATAGCCCGCTATCCGTAAACGCAACCGAAGTGTTTAGAATCCACCCCGAGTGTTTCGACTTTGAAACTTCTCAATTCTTTTTGAAGCACGAAGACCCGTTCGGATTCAACAAATTAAAATATATTACCGAGGTAGAGGATTCGAAAAAACTCAACGACCTTCCCGGACCTTACGTAATAATTTCAAGCTCGGGAATGTGTGAAGCCGGAAGAATTCAACATCATCTCGCAAATAATATTGAGGATTCTAAAAACATTATTTTAATGGTCGGTTACTGCGCTGAACATACACTGGGAAGACGAATAATAGAAAAGGAAAATCAAGTAAAAATTTTCGGCGAAGAATATAAATTAAATGCGGAAGTGATTGTTATGGATTCGTTCAGTGCCCATGCAGATGGAAACGAATTGATAAACTACGCAGATCAATTTGATAAAAGCCGTCTCAAACAGATGTTTTTGGTTCATGGTGAATATAATCAGCAGCAGGTTTTCAGCAACCGTTTAAAAGCAATCGGAATACAAAACGTTTCTATTCCGCAAAGGGGAGATCATTTTAAAATATAAACTGATCAAACAAAGTTATTTCGATTCCCACAAACAGTTTGTATCTTGATTGCAAAAGAAAGTATTTTAGTTTCAACCGGGTTCATAATCTAAAATATAATCCGTTATATTAATCTCAGGATAAAACTTGAGAAAAGCATTTGCACTTTTATTTATACTGCTTTTATACTCAAACTGCTTAGCACAAATTGAGCGGGACAGTTCGGCATTTAATTTAAATTCATTTACTTTGCGTTCGCTTTCTACCGGAACAGACAAACAGCTCAATACTTTTAATTTTGTTTCCCGGTTGAATGAATTTGCCTATGCTTCAAAATTCTTTTTCGGTATCAGAGAAAACTTCAATTCCACTATCATCCGGTCATTCGACCGTAACATTCGTGACGAACAATATTTATCTGCCATCTCCGAGTATTTTTTCTCAAACCGTTTAACTTTCGGACTCATGTTAAACAATAATTCATACTCTGACGATAGAACAACGGCAATTAACAAAGCGTCAATATTGAACTTTTCGGTTTACTCCAGGCTGAAGCCGATTAACGATCTACAGGTAGTTCCTTACTTCGGTGTTTCAAACAACACGCAAATCGGCGAAAGTAACAGCGGATTTATTTACGGAACGGATGCAGCGGTCAATACTATCCCGCTTGAAGATTTCGATGTCAATTCGTCGCTACGGTTTCAAAATGAGGATATTTCACCCAGGAAAAATCTGTATAGATATATAAACCTCAACGTTGAAAATAAAATTGATGATTCGTTTACGAATATCATCTCCGCTTATTTTTACCAGCAGCGAAGAGATTTCTATTTTAGTGCAGATACACTGACGGCAAACGAATTCAATATTACAAACAATATTCAGAGCCGCACCGAAACAAATTATTATTTGCAAAATCATTCAATCATTGCCGCTCCCAATTCTAACTTTTCATTCGACTTCCTGGGAAAACTTTCCTGGCGTGATATAGACAGAAGTACGCGTTACATATCGCTAAAAAATGTCTCACCAAATATATTTGATACGAAGATTAACGAGTTCAGAATCGAGTTGAATGGTACCGGAGAATACAAAAACGACGATCTCGATGCCGTAATGAAATTTTCTTTCTCCGAAAGAGATGAAAAACATTTGCCAAAGAAAATTGAAGGAGTGAGCCCTATTGTTTTCTCGGAAAGCGAAACCACTGAAGCTCAAAAAAATAATACTTCACAACTGGCAACTGTTTCCCTTTCAGCAAATTATAACTTATCGCGGAAGGACTTAATTACATTCAGTTTGTTTCAAAGAAAGTTAAGATACGATACCCCAAGCGACCTTAATTTTGACGATCGCGATGAATTACTTACCATTTCAAGATTAGTTTACCGGAGAAAACTCACACCGTTCTTTACCGCATTTATAAATCTGGAAGGAAGCCAAAGTAAAATTGTGTATATATTTTCCGAAAGAAGCTCAAATAACAATACCAAAAGAATTATAAAGCTTTCCTCCGGCGGAACATATAAAGGAAGCAGATTTGTTTCGACAAACATTGCCGAAGTCTCGGCTAATTACACTGTTTTTGATTACGAAGATCTCAATCCGAATTTTAGAAGTTTCTCGTTTAGGCAGTTCGTTTTTAGAGACTCAACAAACTTCAAGTTCGCCGGCAAAATGAGACTATTTCTT
>CAZRIQ010000111.1:2949-7049 GCA_964600175.1 uncultured Melioribacter sp.
TTACCGGTTATATAAAATTATCCGAGCAGGGAGATTTTAAGTGGGATTCATTTTCAAGCAGACCGGTTAGATATTTAAACGAAAGTTACGCAGAACCAAAAATATTTTACGACCGTGAGGGTGTGAGTTTCGGTGTGGGAATACGGTATTTTTCCTTAGGAACTTTTAATTACAACGATGATTTTCAAAAAGTGCAGCTCTCGAATTATGTAAGCATCGGTCCGGTCAGTGAAATTTCAATAGAACTTTACCAAAAATTAAGTTTAAAATTTTACGGCTGGTATGAATTCATAAACGCAGAAGACAACAGCAAAAGAGAACTCGCCAATATGACATTTAGACTAAATTGGCAAATGTGATGTGGAATAATTTTTCAATTCAAAATCTTGCATGAATCGGTATTCTATTTATATTTTAACGGCACTATGTTAAAACGTAATATACACCGGAGTTGAATTGACTGAAAAAATATATATAAAAGAAATTCCCAGCGATCCCGAAGTTCTTCCGGAAGCAGAAAAATTTATTCTTGGGGTTGCTAAAGAGGTACATTTAAATGAAAACAAGTTCAACAATCTTGCACTTTCATTTGCCGAAGCAGCGTCCAACAGTATTGTACACGGGAATAAGTCCGACACATCAAAAAAGATTACAATTACAATTAAGGTCAACAACGAAAAAATGATTGTTATAATTAAGGACCAGGGTAACGGTTTCAATCCAAATACGGTTCCCGATCCAACCAAACCGGAAAACATTCTTAAGGACAGCGGACGCGGAATTCATATTATGAAGTCTTTCCTTGATGATCTTCGATTCAATTTTACCAAAGATGGAACGGAAACCATTCTTATCCTTAGTCTGAAATAAATCCTTCCCGTAATTAATACCAAGTGTACTTTTTCTTCACTGTGAAAATCCTCGCTAATATTCCTATATTTGTGTGACAATACTTTTAATCAACAATTTCTTTAGGAGAAAAAATGTCAAGAAAAAAAATTGCTTTAATAGGAGGAGGACAAATTGGCGGTGTTCTTACGCAATTAATTGCCTCCAAACAGTTAGGCGACGTTGTTCTCTTTGATATAGTTGAAGACCTCCCTCAAGGCAAATCTTTGGATATCGCAGAAGCTTCAAGAGTAGACGGATTCGACGTCACTGTAAAAGGAACAAACGACTACAAAGACATTGAAGGTGCGGATTTGATAATAATAACTGCCGGACTTCCGCGAAAACCCGGTATGAGCCGCGACGATCTTCTTACAACTAATGCAAAAATTATGAGAACCGTTGCTGAAAACGTTAAGAAATATGCACCCAATTCCATCGCAATCATAATTTCTAATCCGCTTGATGCAATGGTAACGTTATTCCAAAAAGTTACGGGATTCCCGCATAACAAAGTGTTCGGGCAAGCCGGCGTTTTGGATTCATCCCGTTTTTCCAGTTTCATTGCCTGGGAACTTGGAGTTTCGGTTAAAGATGTCAACGCAATGGTACTCGGCGGTCACGGATATACAATGGTACCGATAATCAGGTATTCGAACGTTAACGGTATACCTGTAATGGAATTACTCGAAAGAAAATATAACGACAAAGCTAAAGCCAAAGAGGTAATGGATGCTATCGTTAACAGAACCAAAATGGCCGGCGGTGAAGTTGTAAAACTTTTAAAAACCGGATCAGCATTTTATTCTCCTGCAACAGCTGCGACAGCTATGTCCAAATCAGTTTTACTTGATGAGAAAAGAGTTCTTCCGGCTTGCGCCTACCTTAACGGCGAATTCGGAGTGAAAGGATATTATGTAGGTGTTCCTGCTGTGTTAGGTGCAAATGGTGTTGAGAAAGTTATTGAGTTTGGTTTGGATGCAGATGAACAAGCATCGTTAGATAAATCTGTTAATGCAGTTAAAAATTTAGTTGCAGATATGGAAAGACTGGGACTTTAATCTTTAAAATAAAAAACCCTCCTGCATAGGAGGGTTTTTCGTTAATATTTTCAATCGTTAGTTCAAAGATTCCAGAACACTAATATATTTTCTGTTATTTTTCTTCACCTCGAACTTAATATATCCATCCGATGTTGCAAACAAACTGTCGTCACCGGCTTTTTTTACATTGTAACCGGGATGAAATTTTGTACCGCGCTGTCTAACAATAATTGAACCTGCAGTAACAAACTGTCCGCCGTAAGTTTTAACACCCAGAAATTGAGGATTGCTGTCCCTACCGTTTCTCGATGAACCTTGACCCTTTTTATGTGCCATGTTTATTTTCCTCCAAGCTTAAGCAATCTTTGTAACTTCAATTCTTGTTAAAGACTGCTTATGACCTCTTGTTTTTTTATATGAAATTCTTCTTTTCTTTTTGAACACAATTACTTTATCATCTTTAAGATGTTCCAAAACTTTTGCATGAACTTTTGCGCCTTCAACAAACGGTGCTCCAATTTTAGTAGACTTTCCATCGCCTAATAATAAAACATTATCAAAAACTACTTCGGATTCCAATTCAGCCTGCAGTTTCGGTACATAATACTTCGTATTCTCCGTTACCTTAAACTGTTGTCCTGCAATATCGACAACCGCAACCATTACGCCTCCAGCTATAAATTAAAGGGTACAAATATAGATAAACCCCTAAAAGTTGTCAATAATCGCTGTTTTATAATTTTTTTTACTTAGCATGATTCTAATGGAAAACAAATGCCTATTTGCTCTTTATGAGCCCTATAAGCCCATCATTTCTTCAAAGTGAAGGAAAACTCGCTTCCCTTCCCAACCTCGCTTCTAACCTCAATTTTGGAGCCGTGAGCCTCAACTATATGCTTGACTATAGCTAGCCCAAGTCCGGTACCGCCCTGCGAGCGGGATCGATCTTTATCTACTCTATAGAACCTCTCAAATATCCGCCCCAGTTCCGTACCGGCGATTCCTATGCCGGTATCCTTTACAAGAATTCTTCCATTTTTCTCCTCGTCGGATACAACGATTTCTATCTTTCCGGTTTCAGTATATCTTATTGCATTCATTATTAAGTTCGTCATTACTTGTTTCAGCTTATCCTTATCGCCAAACAATTGATAGTCTTTGTGTACGGAAAGCAAAATTAATTCTAAATTCTTTTTAACGGCATAAGGTTTTAATTCATTCACAATATTTTCAAGATATTCACCAACATTAAAATACCTATAACTCATTTTCATTTGACCGGATTCGATCATCGATATGTCGATCAAGTCATTAAGAAGATTGTTAAGATTAATTGTATGCTGGTTTGCCTTCTGAAGAAAATTTCGATTCACCTTCTCATCATTGATTGCACCGTTGAGTAGTGTTTCGATAAAACCCTGAATAGCAAAAATAGGTGTGCGTAGTTCGTGCGATACATTTCCAAGAAACTCGGTTCTCACCTGTTCCAGCTTTTTGAGATTTGCAATATCAACCTGTGTTTTAAAAAACATCGATTTGATTTCTTCCTCGAGATCGGTAAGATTGGAACCTAATTTTATTTCGTTGGGTGATTCAATTTTGTTCTGCCTAATTGCATTGACAACCGATTTTATCGTATTCAACTCAATTCTTCTTTTCCTGCCGATAAAATTCATCGCTATCAAAGTAATGAGAACAAAGACAACTAAAAGCGTTAAGAGGTTTACGTTTTGCCGATTGAATATCAGTAGAACGAATGCAATAAGAATTACTTCGGTTATTAATATTTCCGGTAGGTAAAAAACAGAATGGGAAATGTTCTTCTTAAAATTATTCAGGGCTTTTGAAACGATAGCCTACACCTTTGACTGTTTCTATTAAGTCCGAATACTTACCGAGCTTCTCACGGATTTTTCTCACGTGTACGTCAATTGTTCTTTCAACAACAAATATATCGCTGCCCCATACGTCGGAAAGAATTTTGTCACGGTTAAAAACTTTTCCCGGGTTTGAAGCAAAATAAGCAAGTATCTCAAATTCTTTTTTGGGTAAAACCACTTCTTCACCATCTAACCGTATAACATATTTTTCTCTATCGATTACAAGCGGACCAATTGTTACAAGACCACTTAAACCGGACACAGAAGAACTTTCCAGTTTCCTCAAGTT
>CAZRIQ010000112.1:0-6466 GCA_964600175.1 uncultured Melioribacter sp.
TTTTAACATTTCAGATCAGCACCGTGGTTTAATTAATTCCCTCTTTTTCAGCTCATTTCTTTTAAATCTCTTTCTCTATAAGTTCACATTTAATTGATTTCAATCGGTCAAAAAATTTAATTTATCCGGTGGAATAAATATATTTAAACAACAATTGAAACTTTGTCAAAAAGGATTAACCGGTGAAAGGGGATCGTCTTTTTCAATTTTTATTCAATGAATACCAAAAATATTCTTTAAGCGAATTTTCGAAAGGGATTATCACTCATTCGGAAGTAAAAAGAAAAGCGCTGGAATTCTCGCGCGACGAGAGAATTAAACTTAGAGAAATCGGGAAATCCGTTAACGGAAGAGAAATTTATCTCCTTTCGATAGGAAGCGGTAAAATTAATGTTCTAGCATGGTCGCAGATGCACGGCGATGAACCTACCGCAACAAAAGCTATCTTCGATATTCTTAATTTCCTTTCAGCCGATGATGAGTATAATGAATTCAAGAATTTCATACGACAGAATTTGAAAATCCATTTTATACCGATGTTGAACCCGGACGGAGCCGAAAAATTTCAACGTGAGAACATAGTTCAAATAGACATCAACCGGGATTATAAAAGTCTGCAATCTCCCGAATCATTAATTCTAAAATCCGTTGCAAAAGAGATCAAACCCGATTTTGCATTCAACCTGCACGATCAAAATAATTATTATGCAGCAGGAAATACTAACAAGTCTTCCGTAATTTCATTTCTTGCCCCGCCGGTTGATTACAACAATACAATCCCCGATTCAAGAAAAAAAGCAATGCAGTTAATTGTGAAGTTGAACGATACACTGAGCAAATATATCCCCGGTCATATTGGCAGGTATAAAGATGAATATGAACCACGTTCATTCGGAGATAATTTTACTAAAACAGGGAGTGCTACAGTGCTGATTGAATCCGGCAACTGGCAAGGTAAAAAAGATAAGTCGTTTGCACGAAAGTTAAACTTCATTTTACTTCTACGTGCGTTCGAAATAATTGCGAGGAAAGAATATTCAGGAATCGACATCAAACAATATTTTGAAATACCGGAAAACAAAGAAATCTTTTTTGATCTGATTTTAAGAAACACTAAGATTGTACACAAAGAGAAAGAATACGTTGTAGACATCGCAATCAACCGCGATGAATTTTATGACGCAGAAAAAGATACTTTTTATTATAAGGGAATTGTAAAAGACATCGGCGACCTCTCGGTTTATTTCGGTCATGAAGAACATGATCTAAGAAATATATGCGTTCTTCCCGGCAAAATATATTCAAATGAAATTGGAGATGTGAATGAACTGACCTCCGGCATAATAAATGAAATGTTAAAACAAGGCGTGCTTTATGTTAAAACAAGAAATTTGCCGCTTGACGATTATATTGGTTTACCCGTAAACATTATAAAGAATAAGAATTTTGAACCGGTGGTCAAAAGAGAACAGCCGGCAAATTTGATTATCTCGGACAACAATGAAATAAAATACCTGGTGGTTAACGGCTTCTTTTACGATTTCCACACTCCTTTAACAGATATATCTAATGGACTAATAATTTGATAAATTTGTTTGTGAAGTGAATAAAGATTTAACTCAACAGAAAATAATAACATTTCAAGGTGACTTATGTTCAATATAAAAAACATTATTGTCCCGACGGACTTCAGTAAGTTATCTTTCTCCGCTTTTGAATACGCAAAAGATCTCGCCGAAAGAAGAAACGCTACGATTCATCTCGTTTATGTTTTAGAAAAAACACCTCCTTTCCTTGCTATGCGCTCGCTTGACGTTTCGGAAGACGAGGTAATGAAATCAATGGAAGAACATGCGAAAAAGCAGCTAAGCGAAACCGCTTCGGTTCTAAAAGAGAATTCGTCCGTCATTGTAAAGAAAGTATTCAAGAAAGGGATCGATTACGAAGAAATAGTAAACTATTCTAAAGAAATTGACTGTAACATAATTGTTATTGCAACGCACGGTAGAACGGGACTTTTACATACCCTGCTCGGCAGTGTCGCTGAGAAAGTAATAAGATACGCCAAATGTCCGGTGCTGGTTATAACTCCCCCGTCGGAAGATCAATAAAATTTGCTAATTATGAATTAGATTTATAGCTTTACGCACGAAATTTTTAACCATTTAAGGCAGGTGAAATAATTTGGTAGGTATTAATATTCAGGATGGCGAGAACATCGACAAAGCACTAAAACGCTTTAAGAAGAAATATGAGCGCTCCGGTATTCTTAAAGAATACAAGAAGAGAACGTTTTTTGTTAAACCTTCTATTGAAAAAAGAATGGATTTGATAAAAGCAAAAAGAAGAGCCTCGAGAGAAATTGCTATCCAAAGAGACAGGTAAGTTCTCAAGACCCCTTCAACACGAAGGGGTTTTTTATTTCACTCCGTTATCCTGGTAATACCTTTCAAAATGTGCAGTTATTTTTAGAAATGCCTCATCAATGGTATTACAGAAATCAAAAAGCTTAAGTTCTTTTTTACTGATTGTCCCGTGTTTTATCATCGCATCGAAATTGATAATCTCCCGCCAGTACTTTTCATCGTAGATAATAATCTTCATTTCCTTTTTGATTTTCTTCGTCTGAACAAGTGTTAAGACTTCCATAAGTTCATCCAGTGTTCCGAAGCCACCCGGGAAAATGATTAACGCTTTAGCAAGATAAACGAACCAAAACTTTCTCATAAAAAAGTAATGAAACTCGAAAGCTAATTCGGGTTTAACGTACGGATTCACAAACTGCTCAAAAGGAATACTGATATTCAAACCGATTGAATCGCCGCCGGCAAGGTAAGCTCCTTTGTTTGCAGCTTCCATAATTCCGGGTCCGCCGCCGCTACAAACTATGAAACGTTTTTTGTCCGTCGGTAAATTCATAGACCACTCGGTAAGTCTTCGGGATAATTCAACAGTATCTTCGTAATATTTCGACATCTCCAATAACTTCTCGGCTTTGTACAAATCGCTCTTTTTTGCTTTTCCGGCATTATATAATTTCTTAACATTCCTAAGATTTGCTTTTGCAGCTTTGTTTGAAATTAAACGTGCCGAGCCGAAAAACACAATAGTATCAATAACGTGATTTTTCAAAAATCTCGAACGCGGTTCATAAAACTCCGATAGAATTCTGACGGTTCTGCCGGCAGGTGAACTGAGGAATTCAATATCCTTATATGCTTTCACAGGTTTTGTTCTCTTTTTCATTTGTGAATTATAATTAAATAAGATGTGAGTTTATTATTGAACATGATTATTAAATCCGACCGGCTTACAGGAAAGTCTATTCAATCAATCAGTATCAAGTGGGCGACCAAAAAGTAATATTCATTTAAAATCTGTGAAAATCAGTTTAAATCCGCGTCGTCCGTGTGCTATTCTTCAAAAAATTATTACTTTTTGGCCACCTACTCATTAATAAATTATTTAGGATTCTGACTTTGCTGTTGACTCGGAGCTGATGCCGGCTGCTGCTGCGGTAAAACAGGAGAAGTCGGAACCGCCTGCTGTCCCGATGTACTCTGAATTACACTTTGTCTATTTGCACCGCCTTCCAAACCCGGTAAAAAGAACAGATTGATTAAAATTGCAAGCAGTAACAATCCGCCGCCGAGCCACCATGTAGCCCTGCTTAAAAAGTCGGCTGTTCTTCTCGTTCCAAACATAGTTCCGAAGTTGCCTGCACCGCCGAATGTTCCGGCGAGACCTTCGCCTTTGCTCGCCTGCATCAAAACAGCAACAATCAAAAGAAAAGAAACTATGAGCGAAATAAAAATTAATAGTGAATACATATTATCTCCTTTATTGCAATGGTAGCGAGGGAGGGATTCGAACCCCCGACACGTGGATTATGATTCCACTGCTCTAACCAACTGAGCTACCTCGCCCTATTTTCAAAAAACGAATTGTAAATATACATGCATAGTTTTCTAACTTCAACATTTCGAGATCCAAAAAAGTGCGAATAGCCGTTTATTTCGCCTAATTTATCACACATTTGTGCTGACCTTCCATCATCCCCCAACATATTGAAATCGCTTTTTCAATAGGATTATAAAGACCGGAGCGCCGATTAAAGCAGTTACTGCACCAACCGGTAGTTCGGCTGGCGAGATTATTACTCTCGAAATCGTATCAGCTATTGTCAAATAAGACGCGCCAACGAAAAACGAAACCGGTATAACAATTCGATTGTCATACCCGAAAATCATTCTGCAGACATGCGGAACAATTAAACCGACAAAACCGATAATACCGCTTACGGAAACAATCGATCCGACCATTAAACTTGCAAGGATATACGTGACATTTCTTAAAAATTTTGAATCGATGCCGAACTGTTTTGCAGTCTCGCTTCCCAAAGATAAAATGTTGTACTTGTTGGCATTCAGACTTAATATTAACGAAACAATGAAAACGACCGGCAGCACATATTTAACAGAACTTTTATCAGCTAACGATAAATTCCCGATAAGCCAGAAGACAGCGGTACGCAGCGAATCGTTCAATAAAGACATCATCATAAGAATTGCTGCGGAGAAAAACGCACCAACCATAACACCGGTTAACAAAAGAACGTTCGGTTCCATTTCACCGAATCTTCTTCCGAGCATGAAAACTACAATAATTACCGCAAGCGATCCGGCAAACGCAAAGAATTGTGTGCCTAAGAAAGAGACCCCGATTATAAATGATAGCACGGCTCCGAAAGTCCCGCCGCTTGATACACCTAAGATATAAGGCTCGGCAAGAGGATTAATCAATATTGCCTGGAAGACGGCACCGGCAACGGAAAGTCCGCCGCCGACAGCAACTGCGAGCAATATCCTGGGAAGTCTAATATCGAAAATTATCTGGTAAGCAGGATCGGAATAGTTATTACTGAATAGGACACTCGACAGTTTATCAAACGAAATACCGACAGAGCCGATCATCAAACCAATAATGCAGACAACCAGCATTATTACAAAAAAGATCAATAACTTGATCGAAAAACTAACCGGGTTTAATCGTTTAATGTTATCCATAAGTGATCTAATAATTCTTTGATTCCAAAACCGGATACGGCGGAAATTACATGAAGTTTCCCTTTGTACAATCCGATTTTGGTTTTCAACTTCTTTTGTATTTCCGAATCCGTAAACAGATCGGCTTTGGTTAATGCAAGTACTTTTGTTTTCTTCGAGAGTACTTTTGAATGCTGTTCAAGTTCGTTCAGCAATGTTTTGAAATCTTTCGAGTAATCTTCCGAAGTAATGTCAATCAACAACAAAAGAATCTTTGTTCTTTCGATGTGACGCAAAAATTTTAATCCCAGCCCTTTACCTTCGTGTGCGCCTTCGATTATACCCGGGATATCCGCAACAGTAAAACTTTGATAATCTTTATAAGGAACGATCCCGAGATTCGGTTCGAGAGTCGTAAACGGGTAATCGGCAATCTTGGGTTTTGCTGCAGAGATTTTTGAAATCAAAGTGGATTTACCCGAGTTGGGAAAACCGACAAGCCCGACATCCGCAATTAATTTCAATTCGAAAATTATTTCCTTTTCCTCACCGGGCCTACCCGGTTCTGCATATCTCGGCGCCTGGTTTGTAGGCGTGGCAAAATTTGAATTTCCCTTACCCCCTTTACCTCCCTTTGCAGCAACAAATTCCTTCCCGGCGGAGTCCAAATCAAAAATTACTTTTTCAGTATGAGCGTCCTTGATTATTGTTCCAACCGGCACCTTAATTATAATATCCTTACCGTTCTTACCGTCTTTCAACGATGAACCGCCGTTTTCTCCTTTGCCCGCCAGGTATTTTTTTCTATATCTGAAATCAAGAAGTGTATTCAAGTTTCCTTCGGCAAGAAGAATAACACTCCCACCGTTGCCGCCGTTGCCGCCGGATGGACCTCCCTTTGGAACGTACTTTTCCCTTCGAAACGTTACGGCACCGTTGCCGCCGTCACCGGCTTGAACGGAAATCTTTGCATAATCAATAAACATAGGTATTATTCGTGGTGAAAGTATTCGGCAATTACGGACTTAAAAATTTCTGCTTCCTTGGATTTAAGACTAACAAAATTTTCTTTTAAGGTCTGCTCCAAGATGGCATTGGCTTCATCAATATTCTTACTCCTGGAAATCCTATCAATCGTATTAGCAAATTCCTCTATGTCATAATCGAAAACAAGTTTTATAACCCTTGTCATATCTTTGTGCTCTAAAATTTCAGCGATATCAATTCCACCCGGGATATCAATCGGAACTTTTTCTTCCTCATCGCTTTCCGGTTTCTTATCATCAGAATCTCCTTCTGCAGAATCATTCTCTACCGTCAGCTCCTCAATTTCTTCCTCCTCAGTCAACTCACCGAACAAATCATTCGTTTTATCTTCGACAACTACTTCCTCTTCTACACTATGTTCATCTTCACTTAAA
>CAZRIQ010000112.1:6476-6986 GCA_964600175.1 uncultured Melioribacter sp.
CATTCTTGGAATCTTGTTCTTCTATATTTGTTCCGTCAGAATTCCCAACTTCTTCGACCTCGTTATTTTCCGGCTCAGTTTCTTTTCCAAGAATTTCTTCTACCGGCCTCATCGTTTTGAACTCATTAAATTCAGCCTCGTCATCATATTCATCTTCAGCTTTTGTTTCTTCATTATCTTTTTCCGATTCAGTCCCTTCTTCCAATACTTCTTCATCTTTAGAAGCCTTAATTATTTCTTCAATTCTCGATCCGGATTCATCTTCCTCAATTTCTTCTTCAGGTTCTTCCGGCTGCGGTTGTTCTTCTTCTGTTTCTTCTATCTTTTCAATTCTTATTTCTTCATTCATCTTGATTTTCAACTTTTTCGGCTTTGTTTCAACTTTCTCTTCTTCAACTTCCGGTTCGGCTTCTTCTTGAACATCGCCTTGAACTTCTTCTTTTTCTTCCGATACTTCTTCACTAACCTCTTCGATCGGCTCTTGTTCTTCAGTTTCCTCTTCTACAGGTT
>CAZRIQ010000113.1:0-2959 GCA_964600175.1 uncultured Melioribacter sp.
TGCGTTCTATGTGCTCGTCATCTACCGTCAACGCACCTTCAAAAACTACAAGCGGAAACAAAACACAGTACAAAGGTTTATACTTCCACTTGAATTCACCATCTTTCATCGCAATTTTTTGAAGCGTGCAGAATCCCTGTTTATTCAGAAATACACACTTGCCATTGTATACTTCCGTTCCAACGGCAATACCGGATTCAAAGTCGGAATCTTCTTCCGGTTCTTCGAACCATTTATCTACATCTTTCGTTTGGGAATCATCCATTTCCTGAATGATTCTTTCTTTATGCTGAAGGATTTTTTCGGATTCCTTCTTGTCGGTGTAAACACCGTAATAGCAGCATTCGCCTGAACAAATACAAACGTCGCATGCTTTCACAAATTTGAACGTAAAAATAAGCGGATCAATCCAGATACCGTTTATTTTTTTCTTGAATTTATTTGGCATTACATGAACCTTTCTACGTCTGAATATTTGTCGATATTGCTGATTTTTACATCTGGATTAATTCTTTTTACCAATCCTTGTAAAACCTTCCCCGGACCAACTTCAACAAATTCTTCAACACCGTCTGCTACCATATTCTTAATTGTGTCTTCCCACAAAACCGGGTACGTAAGCTGCTGAGATAATAACTTTTTTATTTCATCTTTTGATTCAACCGGCTTTGCCGTAACATTGGCATAAACCGGAATCTTTGTATCATAAAAAGGAGTATTCTGTAATTTCACATCTAATTTTTCTTTTGCGCTTTCCATTAAAGGTGAATGAAACGCACCGCTGACAACAAGTTCTTTAACCAGCTTTGCTCCGTTTTCTTTACACAACTGCATTGCATAGTGAACACCTTCTACCGAACCGGAAATTACTATTTGTCCGGGAGAATTGAAATTTGCACACTGTACAACTCCCTTTTCAGATGCTGTACGGCATATTTCCTTCAACCTGTCCCTATTCAAACCAACTATTGCAGCCATCGTTCCGGGTTGTTCAATTCCCGATTGCTGCATTGCCTTTCCCCTATGATGAACTAGTTTAATCGCATCGTAATATTGAACAGCATTTGCTGCAACCAAAGCAGAATATTCACCGAGCGAATGACCGGCTACGACATCCGGTTCCAATGTTCTAATAATACTTGCAAGCACAACGCTATGAACAAAAATTGCCGGCTGAGTAATTTCAGTTTGTTTTAAATTTTCTTCCGGACCATTAAACATGTAGTGCGACAATGAAATCCCGGTCGCTTCCTCGGCGGTTTTAATCATCTCCTTCGCTTCAACAGAATTATCGAAAAGGTCTTTTGCCATTCCAACGTATTGAGAACCTTGACCCGGAAATAAAAACGCACGCTTGCCCACTAGTCCAAACTCCATTTAAGATAAATTGAACCCCATGTATACCCGGCACCGAAAGCTGCCAAGATCAAATTATCTCCCTTTTTAATTTTACCTGCACGGTAATATTCTGTTAAACATAACGGAATAGTTGCGGCTGTTGTGTTTCCATACTTGTCTATATTAATCGTAACCTTGTCATGGGAAATTCCCATTCGTTCTGCCGTCGCATCAATAATTCTTAAATTGGCTTGATGGGGAACCAAATATGCAATGTCTTCGGATTTCAAACCATTCTTCTGCATTATGTCGTATGCAACATCAGCCATGCCTTTTACGGCGGCTTTAAAAACAGTTTTTCCTTCCTGGTAAATATAGTGCCATCGTTTTTCTACAGTTTCTTTTGTTGCAGGATTCAAACTCCCGCCGGCTTTCATATGAAGAGCATCTTCGCCACTACCGTCAACAAACAAAAGAGAATCTCTTATTCCATAATCTAAATCTTCGGTCGGCTCAAGCAAAACAGCAGACGCCGCATCACCGAAAAGAATACAATTGTTACGATCTGTATAATCTGTAATAGAAGTCATTGTATCGGATCCGACTACAACAACTTTTTTGTAGCGTCCCGTTTCAACTAAACTCGCACCGGTTTGAAGTGCAAACAAAAATCCGGAACATGCTGCGGAGAGATCGAATCCCCATGCATTTTTAGCACCGATTTTTTCTTGAACCAAACATGCGGTTGCAGGGAAAAACATATCAGGCGTTACAGTTGCAACAATAATTACGTCGATTTCTTCCGGCTTTACGTTTGTTGTTTTCAACATATCTTGAATTGCAAAAGCAGCCATGTCGCTGGATGCACCGTTCTCGATCATTCTTCTTTCTTTGATGCCGGTTCTCGATACTATCCATTCGTCGTTTGTATCAACAATAGATTCGAAATATTTGTTGTCTAAAATTTTATCTGGGACATACATCCCTACCGCAGTTACGGCAGCATTAATTTTTTTATCATTTTTGGATTGCATAGACTTTTAAAGCTTCCTCCATTTTCTGAATAAGATTTTTTTCGAACATTTCTTTAGCTCTAAGAATCATATTTTTTATTGCAAGCGGCGAGCTTGATCCGTGCCCTATAATACTGATGCCATTCACTCCAAGCAAAGGAACACCGCCGTGTGTCTGGTAATCGATATCGCTTAGTGCAGTTTTCAAAACATTTTTTAGGAGAAGCGCTTTCAATTTATTGAATATCCCGGCTTCAGCATACTCCTTAATTTTCGATTTAAGAAAACCGATGAAACTTTCGCCGAATTTTAAAATTATGTTGCCGACAAAACCGTCGCAGACAACAATATCAACCGTTCCTTTAAATATGTCATTCCCTTCCACGTTACCAAAGAAATTGAGCTTGGAATTTTTCAATAGCTCGTAAGAAGTAAGACAAAGTTCATTCCCTTTTGATTCTTCTTCGCCTACGTTAAGCAGTCCAATTTTAGGATTTTCAATCCCAAAAATTTCTCGAGCGTAGATGGTTCCCATAACAGCGTATTCAAATAAATGTGATGCTTTACTGTCGACACTCGCACCGACATCAAATACCAAACAAGGATGA
>CAZRIQ010000113.1:2969-6940 GCA_964600175.1 uncultured Melioribacter sp.
ACTTCCTTTTTCAGTAGGAAATTTTGCACCAATTGTTGGTCTTCCAACACCTGGAATTCTACCGATTATTAAAGTTGATGCCGCCATCATAGCACCGGTATTCCCGGCACTTACAAATGCATCGGCCTTTTTCTCTTTAACAAGTTTTGCCCCTACAACCAAAGAAGAATTTTGTTTTGTTTTTATTGCTGTTGTCGGCGCTTCGTTCATCCCGATAACTTGTTCCGCATGAAGAATTAAATTTTCATCTAAGTTAACATTATTATCAGCCGCTGCCTTAAGAATTTTTCCCTTATCACCAACTAAGATAAGATTAAAGTCTTTGGTCTCTTTCATCGCATCAATTGAACCGAGCAATTCATTCAAAGGGGCAAAGTTGCCCCCCATTGCGTCGACTGCAATAACACACTTTTTCTTTTGTACGGAATTAATCATTTACGATTTGCTTATGACTCGGGTACAAACATTGATCTGCCGGCATAATAGCCGCAGTTTGGGCATGCTCTGTGACTTAATTTAATTTCCCCGCAATTCGAGCATTTGCTCAGCGACGGAGCTTGTGCTTTGTAATGTGTTCTTCTTTTATCCCGTCTCGTCTTAGACATTTTACGTTTCGGATTCGGCATAATCTATCCTTACCTTTAGTTTTTTGAATTGTCCTTTAATTTCTTCAATGGTTCCCAAATATCATTTTCAATTTCGTCGGTGCAGTTACATTGTTCTTCATTCAGATTAGTACCGCATTTGCTGCATAATCCCTTACAGTCTTCCTTACATAATTTTTTCATTGGAACAGACAGCAAAATATATTCGGAAACATCTTCTGTTAAATCAATTTTATCTTGATCGGGCGACAAGAATTTTAAGTTCAAGTTATCCGACTGAATTCTTTCTTTCGAAAAAATGTATGAAAGCATAAAATGGTTTTTCAACTCGGTATTATATTCCGAATCGCACCGGTCGCACATCATCTTCGCATTCACGGAAACATCACAGTTCAAAACGATTTGATGTGCCGATTTATCCATCCTACACTTCAAAATCAAATTTCCAAAGAACGACGAATACAAATTCAATTTCCCGGCTGGTTCCTCAAAAACAAGATCGTGGATACCGTCCGAAAAATTGGTATATTTTATAATCATTTATAGAAAAGAGTTAAAATAAAGAGCAAAATATAGTTATAGACACTTATATACGCAAGAAAGTTAAGTTTGAAGAATATATATAATGTTTTGAGTTGAAGATAAATTTTGCGTTATATTGAAGTATAAATCAAACACGAAATAGACATGTTCATCTCAGCTTCCCTTTTGGCAGCAGTAATACCAATGATAACTTACCTTTTATTTATATGGAGAATGGATAAATACGAACGCGAACCTCTTATGAGTGTACTTGTTCATTTTCTATGGGGTGCTGTCGGTGCAATTTTTTTTGCAATAATCGGTTCAAGTTTTTTAAGCAGTTTTTTGGGCATACACAATTTTGATAGGTCTACTGCTGTTTTGATGCAAACCGTAATCTTTGCCCCATTTACAGAGGAAATTGCAAAAGGTTCGTTTCTATTAAGAACTGTTACCGATAAAAAATTTGATAACGTTACAGATGGTTTGGTTTATGGAGGAGCTATCGGGCTTGGTTTCGGGATGACTGAAAACTTTACTTACTTTTTATTATACGGCACTTCTTTCGATACATGGATATATCTTGTTATTGTCCGCTCGGGATTTTCCGCCGTTATGCACTGCATTGCAACGGCAACGTTAGGTGCTTTTTTAGCAATTGCCAAGTTTTCAGACAGTTCGGTGAAATTTATTTTCCCGATCTTCGGCTTTTTGGCGGCAATGTTCATCCATGCAATGTGGAATTTAAGCGTTAGTTTCGAGAGCACATATCTATTCGGAATATTATTTATAGTCTTTTTGATAATCTATTTCTTCGTGTTATTTAAATATTCCTTGAATAACGAAAGAAAAATTATTCTAAGAGAGTTAAATGAAGAAGTATTGACCAATTTAATTCCCAAAATGCATCTCTCTATATTAAGTTCGAAACTCCGGTTGAAAAAAGGATGGATCGATGAAAGGAAAAGAAAATTGTACGTTAAGACAGCAATACGGCTTGCATTTCGAAAAGCACAATTTAAGTCTTCAATGGGATATCAAAAATTGTTTTATGAACATGAGATTAAACATTGCAGAACATTGATTTCAGATATTTTAAGAACAGATTTTTAGAAAAATGAAACCGATTGGAATATACGGCGGAACGTTTGATCCTATTCATATGGGACATTTGATTACTGCAAGGGTTGTTTTGGAGAAAAGAAACCTTAAGAAAATTATTTTTATTCCTTGCCGGCTCTCTCCTCTTAAACAAGATGAAGTACCGGTTCAAAGCGAACACAGGTTGGAAATGCTGAAACTTGCAATTTCCGGCATCCCCTTTTTCGATTATTCCGATTATGAAATCATGAACACAGAAGTGTCTTATTCTATAAATACGATTCGTGAATTCAAAAAACATCATCATGAGATCGAACTAATAATCGGTTACGATAATTTGGTTGTATTTGATAAATGGAAAGAACCGGATGAAATTTTCAAGCTTGCCAAAGTGGTTGTAATGAGAAGAACACATGAGAAAGAAATAACAAACAACCACAAATATTTTGACAAAGCGGTCTTGGTTGACACCCCCACGATCGAAATCTCTTCTACCGAAATTAGAGATCGGATTCGGAAAGGGTTAACAATTGATTACCTTGTTCCTAAAGAGGTAAAGGAATATATTTCCAAAAACAATTTATATAAATGATCTTCTATGATCGACAAAAGTCTAATAGATAAAATTAGTCTGAAAGACAAAAAAACCATTTCAAGAACAATTACAAAGATTGAGTCGGCAAATTCGAACTCGATTGAGATATTAAAAGAACTTCACAAAAAAACCGGCAACTCATACAGAATTGGAATAACAGGTCCTCCCGGTGCAGGTAAGTCCACTTTAACAAATCACATAACAAAATATTACCGGAAACAAAACAAAACCGTAGGCATAATTGCCGTCGATCCGACAAGCCCTTTTACCGGCGGTGCTATTTTAGGCGACCGAATAAGAATGAATGAAATCGGCAACGATCCAGGTGTATTTATAAGAAGTATGGCAACACGCGGCAGCCTGGGCGGACTAAGTAAAAAAACAATTGACGCGGCAGATGTGCTTGACGCTGCCGGTTACAACTATATAATTTTTGAAACGGTTGGCGTCGGTCAATCGGAACTCGATATTGTTAAAGCCGCCGACACAACCCTTGTTGTTTTAATGCCGGAATCAGGCGACTCTATTCAAGCAATGAAAGCCGGTCTGATGGAAATTGCAGATCTATTCATTCTGAACAAAAGCGACAGACCCGGTTCCGACAGCGCTATGACCGCACTGAAAACAATTCTTATGCTGAGAGATCACAATGCAGAAGATTGGCTGCCAAATATTGTAAAGTCGGTTGCATCTGAAAATAAAGGAATTGAAGAAATAATTTTCGAAATCGAAAAACACAGAGATTACCTGGTCGATCACAACTTGTTGAAAAAGGTACGCGCAGAACATTCAAAGTTAAGAGTTAAAGAGATTGTTGAGGAATTTATTAAAGGCGAACTTTGGAATACAAAAAGACTTATTGAACTTGACGAGGAGATTCAGAAAGTTGTTGCCGGAGAATATTCGCCTTACCAAATTGCAGAAGATTTAATAAACAACTACAAGAATTCATTAATTGAATAAAAATAACTGGAGAAAAAAATGGCTGATTTTCCCTTTCTATTGGAATTTGATGAGAACCAAATTACCATCCGAAATACAATTAGAGACTTTACAGAAAACCAAATAAAACCTTACGTAATGGAATGGGATGAATCACAAAAATTCCCTTTGGAGGTAATGAAACAACTTGGCGAATTGGGATTTCT
>CAZRIQ010000114.1:0-6427 GCA_964600175.1 uncultured Melioribacter sp.
GCAGGCGATGTTAGTTTATTCAGCCTCGCTTAATTTAGTTTTTTGTGAATAAAATTATAAGCAGTATGCTAATACGAGGCTTGGTTTATTCCCTATGAACCACCATTGCACTTGCCTGCCGGGCAGCCAACATTATAATTTCAGCAATGTTAACATGCGGCGGACGCGAAGCACAGAACACAACTGCATCTGCAATATCGTCGCCGGTTAACGGTGTTAATCCTTTGTAAACATTTTTAGCTTTCTCGGTATCCCCGTCGAAACGTATGTTGCTGAAATTTGTTTCAACCAATCCAGGATCGATTGTGCTGACGAGAATTCCCTTGTCAATTATATCCATTCTAAGAGAATTGGTTATTGCGTCAACGGCATGTTTGGTAGCACAATAAACCGCGCCCTTGGGATAAGCAGAGTGTCCTGCAGTCGAGCCGATATTTATAATATGCCCGAACTTCCTTTCTATCATACCAGGTAAAATTGCGTGTGTAACGTAGAGTAATCCTTTAACATTGGTATCGATCATCTCTTCCCAGTCTTGCGGATTGTCTTCATAAAACTTATTGAATCCCCTTGCAAGTCCGGCATTGTTGATGAGTATATCGATGTTCTTCCATTCATCAGGTAGAGAATTAACCGAGCGGACAACTTCTTCTTTATTCCTTACATCCAGTTCAAACTTGTGAACTTTTACTCCAAACTTTTTGCGAATATCTTCTGCTATTTCGTTTAATAAATTTATCCTTCTTGCATTAATTATAAGATTAGCCCCTTCTTTTGCAAAAGCATAAGCACAGGATTTTCCGATCCCAGAAGTAGCCCCGGTTATAAAAACAATTCTACCTTTCAAGCTTTCCATTACAACTCCTTTACCAATTAACTAAAATATCTTTTACACAAAAGTAAAGAACCGTAACTAAAACCGGTAGTTTTCATGTAGATTATTAGATTCAAACAATTTGTAGTGTGGATGCAAAGTAACACGTCCAACTTCTAAAACTTGCCGATGTGATATTGAATTGAGTTTACAAGGTAGGAAAGGTCTTCGTTCTTAATCAGTTTGGAAACCTTTTTCAAAGAGAACCACTCCCTATCTCTGAATTTCTGTTCGTCCCATTCATCATAAATTTTTTCGACACGCATGGCAAACACTTCTACGGCACATGTGTCGCCCCATTTCTTATACTTGTAAGAGCCGATCGGTACTTCGTGAACTGTTCCTTTTACACCTGCTTCTTCCAAAGCTTCCTTGGCGGCTGAAATATATGACGGAAGCCCCGGCTCGATTATTCCCTTTGGAACTATCCAATTTCCGTTTTTCGATGTAATCAATAAGACTTCGATCTTATCGTCTTTCAAACGAAAAGGAATGACCGCCGACTGTATGTAGTAATGTTCCGGTTTTAATTTCATATCATTTTTGAATCGACAAAAAACAAGATAAAAAAATTATTTTAAAAAACTAAAACAAAAGTCCCACCCTTACCTGCAATCGTTCCAACTTTCGATATAGTTGTGTCGTTTAATATTTGTTCCTTAGTTAACTTTTTATAAATTGTTGCCGGCAATCGGTAAATTCATTGAGGGTATATGGCTGATAATCTCTTAAAGCAAACCGAAGAATATGTGCTCAGTCTTCTAAATGATAAAGTCATTCGCGAAAAGACTTATCACAACCCGAACCATACAAAAGAGGTAACCGAACAAACAAGAATAATAGGGAAAGCTTCCGGCTTGAGTGAGACAGATATGGAGATTGTTACCATCGCTGCTTTATTCCACGATACGGGGTATACACAAAAAGATATGGGTCACGAAGAGGTAAGTGCTAAGTTAACAAAAAAATATTTAACCGGTTTGAATTATCCAGAAGATAGAATCAAAAAAATTACGGGATGTATCTTAGCTACAAAAGTGCCTCAGCACCCAAAAAACATTTTAGAAGAAGTTTTGTGCGATGCCGATCTTCATCACCTTGGATCGAAAAATTTCTTTGAAAAAAACGACCTTTACAGGCAGGAATATGAACAATTGATAGACAAGCAACTAACCGAAGAAGAATGGCTCCGCTATACAATCGGTTTTTTTCGTAAACATAAATATTTCACATTGTACGCAAAAGAAAATTTTCAAAATCAGAAGAACATAAATCTTCGGGTTCTCGAACAACAATTGACAGATACAAACAAAAAAGCTGCATCAAATTGAAAAGATTGTACCTAATCCGGCACGCCAAATCGAGCTGGGACAATTCAACCATTCCCGACTTTGAAAGACCATTGAACAAACGCGGTAAACACGACGCCCCCTTTATGGGCAAACTTCTTAAAAAGAAAAATGCAATGCCGGATATAATCTATACCAGCCCGGCTGTACGTGCATTAACGACAGCAAAAATTTTTGCCGGTGAGTTGGGCATCCCTAAAAATAAAATAGTGGAAGAGAAAAACATTTACGACTCCGGGATAAAAGGAATGGAAGAAACCGTTCAAAGTATTCCCGATGAAATTTCAACAGCATTTCTATTCGGTCATAACCCCGCAATAACCTACTATGCAAATCATCTCGGTGATAAAGCAGTCAACATGCCCACGTGCTCTATTGTGGGAATTGAATTTGAAGTGGATAGCTGGAAAGAAGTTGAAAGAGATAAAGGCAAAGTAATTTTATTCGAGTATCCGAAAAAATACTCGGATAAATAATTAATAGACCGGATCCATCCCGTACTTACCGCAGGAATACATCATTAAGATCGATGCAATATCTATCGCGGCTTTTTTTTCTTCGTCTTCGGGAATAACGAGATCGTAAACTTCCGCTACGAATTTCATGTTGGAAAGAATTTTTCTTAGCTCGGAATAAGTCGGTTCACCGTGCCAGTTTGCGACATGCTTCACCAGGTTCGCTTGATTCCGCCTAAGAAATTCAGAAAAGGTAATTATGTTGTAGCTTAATTTTGTCCGCGGTCTGCACACAGTAATTAAATCATTCGTATACTGATCCCACTTTCTGGCAAGGTCTTCGTTCTTATCATACATAATATATTTTGCCTTGCCAGGAGTAAACCTAGCACGCGTGTGAACTTTATTAAGTGGTATCAGTGCGTACCCATCGTAACTAACTATTCCTGTTCTTTTTTCTTTGTACTTCCATCTCCTTGCCAACTGAGAACCGGTTTCAACAGTAATAACTTTTTCGGGCTCGCTGTCTATTACAACAAACTCTCCCTTCTGGTAGCTCACAACCGTGCACCAGTGTTCCCAGTTTCTTACACTGAGTATACACGGATGACCTTTTTTCAATTCGTTCACAAGCATGCGGCGTGCATCATTCGGGTTACTCGATTGGAAATGTTTCATTCGGCATTGAAATCTTCTTGCTGCGCGGGACAATCCGATCTCGTCTGTGCCCGCCCACCAACTGCTGCCAGCAATTATTCCAATCTCATCTTCGTCTTTGAAAATTCCGAGCATCACGAGTGCGTTCTTAAGAGCGAAGGGACCACATTGGTATTTATTCGGTTGAGGATAAAAACTCATTTAAACTGTTAGATCGTTTACCTTTCTTTGAGGTGTAAAAATAACAAATCTTTTGATAAGCAATACAATTTTGTTAACTTTTCAAAAAAAAATAGAGTTCCTAATGAAAGTAGCCGTCGTATTTAACGAAGCTTACCCCGAAATAACCGACGAGTACCAGACCGAAATGCCTAAAAATTTGGGTTTCAAACCTTACTTTGACATAACTCAAAGCGACCCAATCCAGGAATTCGAATCGATAGCCAAGGCTTTGAGAAAATCCGGCTATGATGCCTACATTTTGAACATTCTTGACAACATACAAATCTTCCTAAGGGACTTTGAAAAGAACAAGCCTGATGTCATCTTCAACCTGGTAGAAATTTACAAAGACATACCCCGTTTGGAGGCGAGCTTTACAGGGCTGCTGGAACTCTTAAAAGTCCCCTACACCGGTGCACCTCCACAAGCACTTTCAAATTGCCAAAGTAAAATCTTAACTAAACGAATCCTTAGTTCGGAAGGAATTAGGACTCCGAGGTATAAAGTAATTAAGCTGCTGAGAAAAACTTACCTGCATGGTCTACGTTATCCGGTCATTGTAAAACCGGCGCTCGAAGACGCAAGTGTGGGAATTGAAAATGAATCTATAGTTACAAATCACAAAATGCTTAAAAAAAGAATTGAGCACGTTTTTGAAGTCTATAAACAGCCGGCACTTCTTGAAGAATATATTAAAGGAAGAGAGCTGAATGTAGCTGTATTCGGTGACAAGAAACCGAGAGCGCTACCGATAAGTGAAATCGATTTTTCCAAGATGCCGGACTACCTCTACAACATTGTAAGTTTCCAGGCAAAGTGGGATCCCCTTCATGAAGCATATCACAAAACGATCCCGGTATGCCCGGCTAAGCTCCCTCAAAAAATCAGAGAGGAAGCAAAACAAACCGCGATAAAATGTTTTAAGATTATGGGATGCCGCGACTATGCGAGAGTAGATATGCGGTATTCAAAGGAAAACAGAAAATTGTACGTCCTTGAAGTAAATCCCAACCCTGACTTACAGGAAGATGCCGGATTTATGCGTTCGGCAAAACAAGCCGGGTATTCGTACAACAAGGCATTAAAAAGAATTGTCGAGTTTGCACTTAAGCGTAACGGCAAAATCAATTAAGCTTTTCTAAAATTCCATCGCTTGCTTCGCTTCTTCCTTCGTTATCTCAAAATACGCATTCTTTGTTTCGCAAGTTGGACAAAGCTCAGGCCCACTATTCCCATAATGTATATCATCACAGATTTTGCATTTCCAAAATTTCTTTGCCATATAAAGCACCTAATACTCCTTTTCCTCTAAATGAGGAATCGCATTAACAGGGCAGGCAGCAATGCATCTTCCTTCACTATCACAAGCTTCTGGTTTGACTATTGTCGATTTTCCCTTAACTAATTTTAGTGTGCCTGGATGACATGCTAATACACAATGTCCGCATCCAATACAATATTCTTCTAAAATCTTTGGCAGTTTTTTTGTTGGCATCTTTAATCCTCCTTAACGATATGTATTAATGGCTAATATTGCATGCATCAATACTGAAATAATAAATATCCACCAATAAAAACAATGATATTTATAAAATTTAGTATAGAGCTTCGATTCTCTTACCTTCAAAGGTAAATTGATAATACACCTGCAGGAAAGTAGAACCAATATCAGACCAAATAAGTTTATCCATGCAAAAATAAAAATTAGTTTTATTGCCAAGGCTGGATTTATCATTTTACCTTGCCTTTTTTTATCAATTTGGGCTCAAGCTTGCCTATTCTGTGCTCATCAATACCCAAATCATAAACACTCCCGCAATCCGGGCATATAAATAAAGTTTTGATCCCGATCCCAGCACCCAGGGCCATGATTATCTCGTCATACCCTTCAATTAAAAACAGCTCCTCTTTCCTGCGCTTCGAAGCCTTTTTTAATTTAAGCGCTTGCTTGATCTTCGGATTTTGCAGACTAGTGATTATATTATCCATTTTTATAGATAAGAGAAATAAGAATAAATAGATAAATAAGGTTTACAGGTTTTTCTTTCTTATTTTTCTTTTAATTATAACTTCGCCCATCGAACATTATTATTTTTTTACCTACGTAGTTTTAGTGAAGAGGACTATTTCCTGTCTTCCCCTTATTTATCTAGCATGTTCCCTCCCCTTAGCAAGGGGAGGGGCAGGGTGGGGTCGGGGACGTGTACAGCCCCACCGGCAGCATCATAATGTTTTTCTTATTTTTCTTTTTTATAACTTCGCGCTTCTAACTTCTTCCTTCGCTCTGCCCTTTGTCCTTCGCCTTCTCTTCTTTAGCATAAAGTACATAAGAATAAATGAAAGTTCCGGCAACCAGAGCGATAATCATCGCGAATAAAACCGGCATGCGCCAGCTAACCGGGAAAAAGTTCATAAGGATCATCACCACCCCAGTCAGAATAAACAGTTTGCCTCCGAGCCGATGGGTCTTGTTCCAGACTTCTTCCGATGACAGGGTCCAAGGCGTCCGGATGCCCATGAACCAATTGGGCTTGATCTTGCTCATATAGTTGCCGAGGACAATAAACATGATTCCGACCAATCCCGGCACCCATACTCCGACAGGAACGTTATAGCCCATCCCGCTAAAACCGGTAATGAAATAGATCGCCACCGTGAATG
This sequence comes from uncultured Melioribacter sp., assembly GCA_964600175.1. Lineage (GTDB taxonomy): Bacteria > Bacteroidota > Ignavibacteria > Ignavibacteriales > Melioribacteraceae > Pyranulibacter. The sequence goes on from CAZRIQ010000114.1 coordinate 6,219, forward strand.
CGACTATCAGGTCCTTAAAAATATGATAAACTTTGCGGAACTGGTCGTAGCGGGCTTTCCGGGGATCAATCAGGGGAATGCCGATTAACAGTAGGTATATGCCGGCAATCATGGCCGGAAAGAAAAAAGCGCCGAACGCCCGGGAGCCGTAATTATCGACCTGCCCGGCCGCGTTCCAGTGGATCGGTACCCGCTCGGGAAAATGGGCA
>CAZRIQ010000114.1:6437-6894 GCA_964600175.1 uncultured Melioribacter sp.
GGCAGTATCTCGGTTTTTAAATTGGGCTTAATCGGATTTATCATAGTTTTTATGTGAATACCGAAATTCGCTTATTGGAAATTAGCAGTATTCGCATTTATTAGCCAGCCCTGATATTACCAGGGGGCTATTCGCATTATCTTATTTTTTAAAAAATTTAACCAGAGTTTTGGCAATTTCTTCGAACGCGCTTAAATTAAGCGAATAGATCAGTTCCTGCCCCTGGCGCCGGAACGTCACTAAATCCGACTGTTTCAGCACGTTTAAATGATGCGATAAGGACGGCAGGGTAATCTCGAAGTGTTCCGCGATCGCGCCCGCCGCCATATCCCGCTTCTTTAACAGTTCCAGGATCTTCCGCCGCGTCGGATCGGATAACGCCTGCATGGTAGTATTTAAAGTCATATTAATTGTTAATTCGCATGTAATTCGAATCTTAAATCAATTCGAATAGTTA
>CAZRIQ010000115.1:0-6854 GCA_964600175.1 uncultured Melioribacter sp.
CGGTAATACTTTACGATGCAAGTTCGACCGGTGCACAGAACTATATGTCGCTTGCTTCCGAGCTTATTCAAAGAAGTAACTTAGAACCAAAAGGAAATTGAGAATTGAGTAAGATGAAACCGGGGTTGGGAAGAGGATTAGATGCTTTAATCAACCCGCAGGCAAAAGACAAAGCCGATACCCCGATTGCAGTATCAAGTAAAGATATTCAGCATGACGACGGTAAGTCGATCGATTTTCTTGCAAAAATTCCGGCGGATAAAATTTCGCCGAATCCTTATCAGCCGCGAACAGATTTTGACCAAGCCGCTCTTGATGAATTAAAAAAATCAATCCTGGAAAACGGCTTGATTCAGCCTATTACCGTTAGAAGGGCAGATCAAAACAAATACGAATTGATATCCGGGGAAAGAAGATTAAGAGCCTGCAAAGAAATCGGCCACAAGGAAATACCGGCATATATTATTAAAGTTGATTCTAAAGAAGCGATGCTTGCACTTTCTCTTATTGAAAATATTCAAAGAGAGAAACTGAATCCTATTGAAATTGCAAATGCTTATAAGCGACTGATGGAGGAATGTAACTTAACTCAGGAAGAGATTGCTGCGAAGGTAGGAAAAGATAGAACCACAATTACAAATACAATTAGGTTACTAAAACTTCCACAAGAAATTCAGCAAGCTTTAATAAAGGATGAAATTTCTGCCGGTCATGCCAGGGCAATTATCAACCTTCCTAATGAATTAGTTCAAATAGAATTGATGAACAAAATTATAAAAAAGAACCTCTCCGTACGAAAAGTTGAAGAGTTTGTTAGACGCTTTTCTGAAGGTTTAAACGGTCCCAAGAAACGAGGTTTATATAAAACTCCAAGTGTTGCTTCCTTATCCCAAAAATCAATCGAAGAAAGGTTACAACGTATTTTTGGTACAAAAGTTATGTGTAACCAGAATAAAAACGGTGCCGGAAAAATCACAATTCAATTTTATTCCAATGAAGAACTTGAACGTTTGTTCGAATTATTTGAGCTCATCGATAAAACATATAACTAAAATATTGATTCTCCTTTTTGTATTTGAATATTGCAGCTATTCTCAAGCGGAACAATCGGATAGTGTAACCGTCCAAAGTGATACAGCCAAATTTGTGATGCAAAAATCCCCATGGGGGGCAGTTTTGAGAAGCGCAATAATACCCGGCTTCGGTCAATTTTATACTGAATCTTATTGGAAAATACCAGTTATTTGGGGATTTTTGGGCTATTTTGTATACGAATGGGGAAATAGCAACAGTTCTTATATTCAATACAGGGACCTTTTCCTGGAAAGTTTGAAAAGCAGTTCTGCGGGTAATCAATCATACTATAGGCTACGGGAGTTTTATAAAGACCAAAGGGATTTATTTGCTGTCTATATCGGGTTAACGTACTTTTTAAATTTGGTGGATGCGTATGTGGACGCGCAGCTTTTTGATTTTGATGTTTCTAAGAATTATTTCAATGGGCAATACAATTTTTCCGTCAGGCTGAATTTCAACAGTATAATAAGATAAATGAAAAACGTAATTGTATGTAAAAATTGTGGAGAAGAGAATCCGTTTTACAAGCTGACGTGTGTAAAATGTAGTTCCTACCTTAGATCTCGAGTGCCGAACATCGATTTGTGGCATACCATCAACAACATTTTTGAATCGCCTGTAAAAACTTTTGAAGATATTATTCACGCCGAACACAAAAACTTCGTTATATTATTGTCTATTATAATGAGTATCAAATTTTTATTAATCTCTTTCCAGATTAAGAATGCGCTTTTCGGAAAAGGATATTCTGAGTCTGTGTTATTTTCAAACCTATTAACTTTTATCGTGATTTTCTTTGCATTTTTATTAGTTCTCTCTTTAATCCTAACTGTTTTGAATAATATATTGGGACTTCATACAAAGTTTAAAAACAATTATTCTATTCTGGTTTATTCTTTTATTCCTCAAATAGCTGCTACAGTAATTCTTTTACCGGTAGAGATTGCATTATTTCGGGAGTATTGGTTTACTTTCAATCCAACGCCGTTATTAATAAAGCCAACCGTAACTTATTTTTTGCTTGCAATAGAAGGTATTATGGTTGTATGGAGTTGGCTTCTTTTTATTTTTGCAACTTATGCTCAAAGTAAAAATAAAATTTATTCTTTAGTTGTAGGATTACTTCTAGGAGGGAGTTTCCTGGCACTTATAGTCTACGTACCCTTTTTCTGATTTAACATATAATCTACTATTGTACCATACCTTATTCCTTTACCGGAAACTACTACACTATCAATTTCCAACAGTTCAACAATAACCTTTAAAATTAACGTACCACTTAATAAAACATCTTCTCTGCCTATTGTTACTTGACCAAAATTATTTGCAACCTCAAGAGGATCCATCTCTTTCAAAGTATTAACCATCGTCACTATATCGGATTTGTACAGGATTGAACCTTCAACTTTTTCATCATCATAGTCTTTAATCCTTTGCCTAATGCATGAAAGAGTAGTAGGTGTTCCGGCAACTGCTATAGTTTTAGAGTGCACATCAATTTTACCAATCAAGTCATTGAATATTTTTTTTAATTCCTTTTCTATGGCTATTATAGTATTGAGAGTGACCGGATAATTGTTAATAAATCTTTCAGTAAGAGTCACAACTCCTATATTAAAGCTTTTGTTAAAATGGATACTGCCGCCAGTTCCGTTAATAATTTCTGTACTTCCTCCACCAATGTCTATTATTGTTTTAGACTCATTCTCAGTAGAAGGGAAACCAGCTCCAAGGTAAGACAACCGAGCTTCTTCATTGCCAGAAATGATTTTAACGTTCCAGTTGAATTTTTTTTTAATTTTTTCTAAAATATCGTTTGAATTGGCAGCAATTCTAAGGGCATAAGTAGCTGTAATAAGAACTTCTACACAATTGTAGTACTTTATTTTTTCGTTATAGATAGATAGCACCTTAAGAAGTCTGTATACCTTTTCATTAGTGATTAATTTCTTCTCATCAATACCCTTACTAATTCTTGGTGCTTGGTAAAGGTTTATAATAGGAGAAAGAGTAGATTCTTGTAAATTTACCTTCGCTATAAGAAGTAGAACTGTATTAGAACCTATATCAATTGAGGCAATATTCATAATTTTTCTTTATTTTTTCCTAAACAAAATTCCTATGAATGATCTAAATAAATTTGCGAAAATTTTTCTATACATAACAATTTTATTCTTTATTCTCTGGCTTGGCGGTTATGTTGGAAGGAATTTAGTTGTTTATCGCCTTTTCGAAACGGAGGGTCTTGGAATAAAGAGTATTTTTACTGAGCCAGGGCTTAGTCAGATTAGTTATCTCCTGGTTCCAGCAATTATATATAATTTAATTACTTATACATTTTTCATAATTAGTCTTGTAATATTTTTATTTGCGTCTCATATAAATCTTAAAAATGAAGGATGGCTATTTATTTCAGTAGCAATAATTTTTATTACACTTCCTTTCGAAGTGCACCTGATGACAATTGATTTTTCGTACGTCTCGAGTATTTTCACCGGTAGTTTTAATGGAAAAGAAATGGTGGAAATGTTGCGGGAAAGGATGATACGGTTGAGCAGTTTCTCGTTGATTGAAATTTTCTCGTACTTTGTAATAATTGGATTATTTTTATTTAGACCTCTCAGAAAACTGAAATGAAAATAAAAGAAAAAGAATTTGAGAATATTTTGATTGATTTGAAGTCTTTGGCAAAAGAGATGGGAGCAACAGTTCGTTTCGAAAGAGGTGATTTCAAAGGGGGATACTGCATTATTAAAGAGAACAAAGTAATAGTTATAAACAAGTTAAGTAACCTTCAAAGAAAAGTTATGACTTTGGCCGCTGCATTAAATGAACTTGGTGTAGATAAAATATATCTACCTCCAAGACTTAGAGAAATCATAGAAGAAATGGATGATAACAGATGAAAATATTAGTCATTAACGGTCCAAATCTGAATCTATTGGACAAACGAGATAAGCAGACTTATGGTGGAACAAATTTGACTGAGATTGAAGCTAAATTGAAGAAAGAATACCCTGAAGATCAATTTGGTTTCTTCCAATCCAATATTGAAGGCGAGATTATTGATGAGATTCAAAAAGCGGAGCAAGAATATGATGGACTTATTATAAATCCAGGAGGATATTCACATAGTTCGGTTGCGATAAGGGATGCCTTGGAAATTTGTAATTTATCAAAAATAGAAGTTCATCTTTCTAATTTATCAAGCAGAGAAAATTTCAGACAGATGTTGCTAACTGCTTCTAAATGTAATGGTTATATATCCGGATTTCAATCAAATGGATATTTAGCAGCTGTATTTTTATTAAAAAAGATATTGGAAGAAGGTTAATAACAGAAATCTGAATTTGCCTTTTTCTGTCATGTTTTCAAATATTTCGCCATATTTTTTCTTTAATCTATCATTGTAATTCATTCTAATAGTTTAGGATATCTTATTAAACTAATTAATTAAGTGTAGCCTTTTTGTTGCTTATTTAACAAACAATAATTAATTTTTATCAAGTAACAAAAGAGTTATTAAAATGAAAGACTTTGGACTAAAAAAATTGTATTACTCGATCAGCGAAGTGAGCAAATTAACCGGACTTGAACAGTACATACTTCGCTATTGGGAAACAGAGTTTGATCAGTTAAAACCTGGTAAGAATAGGGCGGGCAACAGGATCTACACAAATAAAGATATTAAATTGATTCTTCAAATTAAGAAATTGCTGCGTGAAGAAAAATATACGATTGAAGGAGCAAAGAAAATCTTAAATGATACTGCTACTGCACAAGAAAATATATTTGAACTTAAGAGTACAAACGAGCAAGTTGAGCAAAGAACATTTGAACCTGGCTCATTAAAAAATGATCTTGAAGAAGTAAGAAATTTTTTAGCCGATCTAAAAGCATTTCTTTGAATTACGGAACGTAGCGCAGCCCGGGTAGCGCACTACCTTGGGGTGGTAGGGGTCGCGGGTTCAAATCCCGCCGTTCCGACAAAAACGGCACATTGGATATGTGCCTTTTTTGTTTTATTTTCATCTTCCAAAAAATGAAAAAAATGTCAGACAAACCAAGATGTAATTGCGGAATTTTTGGCGTAAGCGGTGCAAATAATGCTTCAGTTTTAACATATTACGGACTACATGCATTACAACATAGAGGACAAGAAGCTGCAGGAATTGTTACTTTATATCTAAACAGTAAGAGCAAGAAGGTGTTTGGTGTCGTAAAAGGTCCCGGATTGGTTTCGGAAGTTTTTGCCGATACTTCAGTTTTTGAAAATAGTTTGATTGGTGATTCTGCAATTGGACATAATAGATATTCTACCACCGGCGCTTCTGAAGCTATAAAAAATATTCAACCTTTCTTTGTTAATTACCGATTAGGCAATCTTGCCATTGCGCATAATGGAAATCTAACCAATGCAAAAGAATTAAGGGAAGAGCTTATCAATGAAGGGGCAATCTTTCAAACAACGACTGATAGTGAAATAATCCTACACCTTATTGCTCGAAGCAAATTGGAAAATCAAGTAGATCAAATCAAAGAAGCGCTTCAACAAGTTCAAGGTGCGTACAGCATAGTTTTGTTAACAGATAACAAGTTAATTGGCGCTCGAGATAAAAACGGTTTTAGACCTTTAAGCATCGGCAAATTAAATGGAGCTTTTATAATCGCATCTGAAACCTGTGCGTTGGATATTAATACTGCTGAATTTATACGGGATGTTGAGCCTGGTGAGATGGTTGTAGTTGAAAAACAAGATGACAATAATCTCGATTTGAAATCGTTTAGAATATTTGAAGGAGAGATTCCTAAAAAGCATTGTATATTTGAATACATCTACTTCTCAAGACCCGACAGCAGAATATTTGGATCGAATGTGGATAAACTTCGTAGAAAATTGGGCAAAACTTTGGCTGAGAAACATCCAGTTACCGATGATGACGGAGAAAAAGTTATTGTTATTGGTGTCCCGGATAGTTCAAACACTGCAGCGCTTGGTTATCAGACACAACTTGTTAAAATGGGAATCCCGTCGAGACTCGAGATTGGTTTAATCAGAAGTCACTATATTGGTCGAACATTTATTCTTCCGGGTCAAAAGGAAAGGGAAGTTAGCGTAAGAATAAAATTCAATACGGTAAAAGGGGTTCTTGAAAATAAAACCCTAGTTGTTGTAGATGATTCGATAGTAAGAGGAACTACTTCAAAACAGTTGGTTAAGTTGTTAAGAGAAGCCGGGCCAAAATCGATTCATGTTAGGATTTCATCACCTCCGATTATCAGTCCGTGTTATTATGGTATGGATTTCCCGTCGAAGGAGGAATTAATTGCTTATAAATATCACAGCAATATAGAAGAAATTGGTCATTATCTGGAAGTAGACAGTCTTAGTTATCTCACAATAGATGAAATGCTTGAAGCAATGGTTGATCACGAACCGGAAGATTTTTGTACTGCGTGTTTTTCAGGGAAATATCCTATACCCGTTAATATGGGTATTTCCAAAGAAGCTTATGATGATTAAAAAAAACATTTTATTTTCATGACTCGTTCATTAGGCAAAATTAATACCCCATCAAATTATATTAGTTTTGTTAGACTGCTATTAGCGATTCCTGTGTTTATTTTACTAAATAATTTCGATAGCTACGTGAACAATAGAACCTTATTGATTGGACTATTTCTAATAGCTTGTATAACTGACATATTGGACGGATACTTAGCGAGGAAAAGGAACGAAATTACGGAGATGGGGAAAATAATTGATCCACTTGCCA
>CAZRIQ010000116.1:0-6802 GCA_964600175.1 uncultured Melioribacter sp.
AAACATATTTTTGATCGGCGTTAAGCTCTCCAAAAGAAGGGCGTGCAATCCCGCCAAACAAAACCCGTCAATAAAATGCCGGGCAAGCGGCGGGTAAATTCTCCGCAGAGCACAAGCAGTAATTGCAACTTAGCTTTGCGAATTGTTAAATGCAATAGGAAAGTAGTACTTAGAAATGAGACATTAGATACAAGATACTTGATTCCGGATGCTGGGTTAAAGCTGACGGCTGAATGCTCGCCATAAAACTGTGGTTAAACCCACCAAAGAGCGGCGGGCAGGCTGGGAGCTGATCGCTGAAAGCTAACAGCTATTTTATCAGCAGCATTTTGATTGTCTGCACGTAACCGCCGGCTTCCATCCTAGCAAAATAAACCTCACTCGGCAATTGGCTCGCATCGAATTTAACTTCGTATGTCCCGGGCGACTCTTCTTCGTTCACCAAAGTTTCAACTTCTCTTCCAAGTAGGTCATAGATCTTTAATGTTACAAATCCGAAATTCGCAATTCGGAATTCGAAATTGGTTGTTGGATTAAACGGGTTTGGATAATTCTGGTACAGCTTGAAACTTTCTACCAACTTAACATTATCCTTAACATCTGTTAAGTTATGCGGATTGATCCAATGATACCACTTAGCGACAACCTGTTCGGCAGGTTTCGAACGAATCGACGGAGCTTTATCAATGGAATTCCAGTAGTTATAATTGAAACTGTAGATGCCTTTAATCCACTCTCTTTTCGTAAATGCCTGGAGGAAAGCTTCGTAGGCATCTGCTTGTTCCTGTAAATCCAAAGGCACACCGGGGTCATTAGGAAAATAATACATTTGCGTTTCCCAGTCCGGCCGGTTTATTACCGTGCCGTCATAACTTGAAGCGGCAATCTGCGAAAGTATAACCGGCTTACCCCACTTACCGGGTCCCTCGTTATACAGTTCATCCAATCCGGTATTCAGGTTCGTTACCATTTCAGTTACCGTGGGACTTTTGGAAGTGCTCAACTGGTAGGGCCAGAATGCCGAAATGTTAAACTTGAGATAATCTGCTTCGCTGTAGAGATTTAGATCGGGTCCCCATGGTGTAAACTCCACAGCAATTTTGCCGGTGTAAATTTGTCTAACATCGTTCAATAAATTTTGTGCGAGTGAATCAACTATCGATGCTTCTTGCTGCGAAACGCTCCACCTGTTAACCCACATACCGAATGTTAAAATGTCTACGCCGTAATCCTGCGAGATTTGTGCATAGTCGAGAATTATAGGCCGCCATTGCTGCTCGAATTCTATCCACCATTCATTCGTGTGATAATTCGGGGATGAATCCGAAATCATTGCCCACGGGTATGCATCCAAATAAAATTTTAGTCCGCGCTTTTTTGCCTCGGTAATAATTTTGATCAAGTCTTCGTCGGATGTACCGTTAACTCCTTCCTTATTTATTTCCGGTGTCGGATAGAACTGTGTTACTTCCGGCACGGGATTATACTCTACATAATCCGCTTTGCACTTGGTTATAATTCTATCCAGTGTAGGTTCAACTGAATATATAAAAGGATGATCCCAGTAATCCGGCAGTTCAATACCGCATTGAAATGTCGAATCGGGCAAATCAGCTGGCGGAGTATGTGCGTAATTGCTTGTATCGATTTCAGGAATCTGCCCGTCGACGGGCCACCATCTCCATTGAGTTACCGTATCTGTTAAAACTGTATTTTCGTTTTGTATGGTTACTTTACGATAACCCTGGTCGTTTCCGTCAACGGCTTCGTCGGCTCCGTTATAAACATAGTTCCGGCAATATTTGTAATGATATGTAACCCCAACCGCCAGCCAGCCGTCGTCGAATGTCAATGTAGTTGTCCATGTATCGTTGGAAACGTTTGTTAAAGGAAACACAGTTTGCTGACCCATTCCCTCACGTTCCAAAAGGTAAACACATACCGTCTCGCCCTGCGGTAAGTTGGTTTCTAATTTAACTTGAAAAGTGATCGATGATGATTGTGAATAAGCGGTTGAAATAAAAAGTACTAAAAGAAGTGAGAGGCAAGATAGGATACTTTTGATTTTCATGTCAGTCTCCAGAATAACCCGAGCACCTAACAGTGTTGAAGTTAATCCTCCTTTACTTTGTTTCTGCGGATGGGCTTGCTTGCCTTGCTGAAGACGCGAGTCAAAGCAGACCGTCCTGCACAACAATGATTGTTTGCCTGCTGTCTTTAACATTTACTCCGCAAGCAGGTCCGAATTTTTTTTAGTTACAGATCAATTTAAATAATTTTTTGGGATTCACTGCAGTTAAAATTAATGACTTTTTGAGCACCATTATCGTTCTTGATTTCAACGTTGAAACTTTTCTTTCTGAATCTCCTTGTTACCTTAATAGTTTTCTACCCATTTATTGAATGCAGATGCGAAATTATGAGGCGCTTGATCGTTGAAACGGAAATAAAGCGACGGCTCAATTAATTCCAGTTCCATAAGTTCAAATTTGTTTTCATTGTTTCGTACAAGATCGACTCTCGCATAGAGAAGTTTTCTATCTAACGCACTTAAAACTTTCCCGGCACTTTCAATCAGTTGTTGCGTTGGCTCTATACCGGAAATAATTCCTCCGTGTTCTTCCTGCACACGAAAGTCGCCTAACTTAGGAATCTTTACAATTGCATGACTCAACTTGCCGCCAAAAAAGAATAGAGAGTATTCTCCCTCTCTCAAAACGTTCTCTCTAAACGGTTGAACCAAATATTCACGTTTCTCAAATATTTTAATAAGATCGGCAAGAACTACACGGTAATTCGAGCGGTTCAACCGAAAGGTGTTGTCGGCGTTTGCACTTACTGTCGGTTTGATAATTATTTCTTCAGATCTCAGCGCGTTGAAGAAATCAACGATCCTCTTTTCGTTAATTCCAATCCCTTTTATAGTATGCGGAATCAAAACTCCCTCTGATTCAAGATCGAGCAGATACTCTTTATTCATGTTCCAACGAATAATGTCAACCGGGTTTTCCAACCGGGCGCGTGAGTTGGTAATATTCTCCAACACACTCAGAAATTTCTCGGGATCACTTTGATAATCCCACGGACTTCTAACCAACACCACATCATAATTATCCCATAGAACATTTTCTCTGCGCCAGGGAATAAGTTCAATTTCCCATCCGAGTTCCTCTAAATAAGGATAGACAACTTCATCGTCGCTTACAAAGCCGAGCTCTTTGAGATTGTCCATAGTCAAAAAAGCGCACTTATTGTTTCGCATTTTAAATTATGCTGTGTTTAAATCCAATCGACGAAACTTAAAATCAAATCTCTTCAACCGAACCGTCAAGGTTCATCAACAAAGTTTCAACTTTCAACTTTGGGTATTTTTTCTTTATCATTCCCGCCAATTTTTTCAAATGTTCGGTATGTATTTTAGTTTCCTCTTCCTTATTCTTGTAAAAATCTTTTTCGAATATAACCTTATAAGCTCCGCAGTCGCGGTGATCCATAAGAATTACGGTTTCGATGTGATGAAGCTGAATCGAAACTTCGAGGTGCTGCCAGAAAGTTTCGTTCCAGGCCGGGTACTTTTCAGTCGTAGCTCGGAGTGACGCGCCGGCTAAAATCAACTGGTCGTATTTATCTTTTAGACCGCGCTCGTTCATATACTTTACCGCATCGTTGATAAGACGGTAATCCATACACGTTAAAAGAAGTGCATCGGTTTTTCCGCCCGCTATTACGGGATTGTAATTGCTCAAAGCAACCTGTAAACAGATTGCAGTTAGAAAAAGTTTTATTAATTCACTTATCATCATTTCCTCCATTTCAATAAATAACACTACTAAGGTTGTCTAGATAATGTAAACCGTTAAAACGGCTATTGTTTCCTATTCCCTTTTGCTAACCCCCGACTTAAGAGACTGTGTGAAAATCAAATTTGTAGGGCGATTCGCTGAATCGCCTATGTGAATTTTAATTGAATTCACAATTATATTTACCAAAATTGTCGAGATACAAAGAAGTAATCTTTCTTATTGTTTTCTCTTTGAATTGTTCTAGCGATTCTTCGATCCTACTATTCCGCTGTACGTTAGTATCTGAAGTGCTTTCGAAACAAACGCCTTGGGACTTTCAACTCTTTGGATATCTCTTCCGCCGTGTAAATAATTTTATCTTTCTTTATCGAAAGGAGGAGGACCGCCTGCAGCGCAAGTTCACATTTTTTTGAAAAGATAACAATCATTTCAATTCTCTTTGCTTACAAAAATTGTTTGAGTCGGGTAAGCAAATTCAATTCCCATCTTTTCGAATTCTGCATATATGCTGAGGTTGATTTCCTGTTGTACATTCATATAAGCATTATAATCCGCTGATAAAATATAATAGACAATTTCGAAATTGAGACTGAAGTCGCCGTAATTTTTGAAATGAGCTCTATCGAATTGTGTGTCTTTATTCTTGTCAACAATCTCTTTAATTACTACTGGAATTTTTTTCAACTGCTCTGCTTTTGTTTGATAAGTAACCCCCAAACTGAACACAACTCTCCTCTTTTCCATTCTCTTATAATTATGAACGAGTGTTCCGGTCAGCTTGGAATTAGAAATAACTATTTGCTCGCCGGAGAGAGATCTAATCCGCGTAGACTTTACACCGATTTTTTCAATATTGCCCGCATTTTCTTCGAACACTACAAAATCGCCGAGCTCGAAGGGTTTATCAAAAAATATAACAAAGTAGCTGAACAGATCGCCTAAAATTGCCTGTGCCGCAAAACCAATTGCAATACCTGAAATTCCAAGTCCGGCAACGAGTGTAGAAATTTTGAACCCAAGGTTATCCAACAAAAACAGCAGTCCGATAATCCATATTAGAAAATTCAAAAACACAAACAACGGTTTTATACGTTTGCTTTCTTCCTTACCTCTTATTCTTTCGATATACTTAACAAGAAAATAATTTAGTGCTGCAATTCCAAACCGGATTGCATAAAGAGTTACAAGTAAATAAATAATAATTGTAAAAATCCTATCTGCCGACGGCCCAAAGCTCAACGAATTAAGCATAACGTAAAGAGCCCCGAGGTATAAAGCGGGAATCAAAAATTTATTTATGCTTTTAACTGCAAATGCATACTTTATTACGCCGTTCTCATCTTTTATTTTCTTAATTCTCGAAACAACTGCTGTTTTGATAACGTGAATTATCAATATGGCTAAGAGAATTATTCCCACTGCAATCAGATAATCTTTAACTGTGTTTCCCCAATAAACATTGTTCAAAAATTCCATTTTCAATCACTCCTATCTTTGGTTAAATATTACATCGTGTGTAATTGATTTAGAACCATTTTTTCTTTTTGAAATACCAAACAAGCACCCCGCCGATACCGAACATCAAAATCATAATCAGAGGGTAGCCGAACTTCCAACTCAATTCCGGCATATGTTTGAAGTTCATCCCGTAAACACCAACAATAAAAGTAAGCGGTATAAAAATAGTTGCGATAATTGTCAGCACCTTCATCACCTCGTTCATTCTGTTATTAATGCTTGAAAGATAAATATCAAGCATCGTAGTGAGTGTATCCCTTTGCATCTCAAGGTTTTCAACAATATGAATTTGGTGATCTACCGTATCGCGCAGGTAGATGTTTGTACTATCATTTATAAGGGCCGAATCGCGGCGAAGCAAGCTGTTCAAAATTTCTCTAACAGGCACTATGGCTTGTCTAATTTTCTGTAAATATTTTTTGAGAGTTTGAATTTTTACAAGGTCCTTTGTTGTGGGCTCTTTTAAAAGTACAGTTTGAAGATCGTCAATTTGCTCACCGAGTTCCTCTTCAACGAGGAAATATCCGTCTAGCACAAAATCAACTAGTACATATAAAAGGTAATCTGTTTTTGATTTTCTCAAAACAGTAATACCTTTTTCAATCCTCTCATAAATAGGTTGGAATGTATCTTCCGCCGGGTTATGCTGGAAACTGATAATCATATCTTTATTTAAGAAAAAGGAAACCTGGTTGGCGGAAAGCTCGGTTCCATTCTTTAACTCTACTGTTTTCATAACAACGAAAATTCCGTTTTCGAAAAAATCCGCCTTCGGACGGTGATAGCTGTTAAGAATATCTTCAATTGTAAGCGGGTGAATCTGAAATAGCGATCCGATCTTTGAAATCAGCTCTACATTCTGAAGACCGTTCACATTCAGCCATTTGCCTTTAACGCCGTTCTTCTTTTTAGATAGTGCTCCAAGTTCCTCAAAGGATGTTATAACCCGCGAATTGTAGACTTTTTCACCGTACTCGGTTAAAGTGAGAATTGTTTTGTCTATGTCTTTCTCACCCACAAATATCAGGCTGCCGGGTGGTGCCCCAATTTTGGATTTAATTTGGTTCTTTTTCTTTGCCATTGGTTTTATAACATTATGAAAGATTACACTACTGTCTTAATCTGTTTTTGCCTTAAAACACCTACAATTTAATCAATTTATAGGAATTGAAAAGGGATTCGCGTATTAAAAAAATCTATAACCCTTTTCAAAATAGCTTTATCGGAAGCAAAAACTCAAGAGCTAAAACATAAACAGCCGGTATTTTCACTTGGTATGACGGAAGTAGATTAAAAATCGGTTAAAAAATATTAACCCACCGTTAAGATTCCCTTAATGAACAAAAGATATGTTACATGCGTAAATAATTAACAATTATTCAATTAAATACACATAGAGGTAAAAATGAAAAAGTTATTTGCATCGTTGTTGGCAATTGCAGTTCTTTTTGCATTCAGCTCTGCTTCCGTCTTTGCCCAGG
>CAZRIQ010000117.1:0-6792 GCA_964600175.1 uncultured Melioribacter sp.
TGGATGAACTGCGTGATCTCTCTTCACATGCAAAAGATTGGATTGCAAACCTTCAGAAGACTGAACGCGAACGGACAAAAATCCCTTCATTAAAGGTAAGCTACAACAAAGTTTTCGGTTACTATATTGAAATTAGCAATACTCATAAAGAAAAGGTCCCGGATAATTATATACGCAAGCAAACACTCGTTAACAGTGAAAGATATATTACTCCCGAATTGAAAGAGTACGAAGATAAAATTTTAAATGCACAGGAAAATATTGCGAACCTCGAATTCCAATTGTTCGACCAGGTTAGGAGTTTTGCCGCCGCAAGTACCGAATCGATTCAAGAAAACGCAAGGTTGATTGCAATGCTCGATTGTTTTCAATCGCTTGCCGAATGTGCAGACCAGTACAATTACATTAAACCGGAATTGAATGAATCAAATGCAATTGAAATAACAGAAGGCAGACATCCTGTTGTTGAAAGAATTATGCCGCCCGGTGAAAAGTTCGTACCGAACAGTTGTAAACTTTCTTGTGAAGATGACCAGATAATTATTATTACCGGACCCAATATGGCAGGCAAATCTGTTTATCTCCGCCAAATCGGGTTGATCGTTTTAATGGCTCAGCTTGGATCGTTCATTCCGGCAAAAGAGGCTTCAATAGGTTTAGTCGATAGAATTTACACCCGCGTAGGCGCAAGCGACAACATAACTGCCGGCGAAAGTACATTTCTTGTCGAAATGCAGGAAGCGGCTAACATTTTGAACAATGCAACGAACAAAAGTCTAATCCTTCTTGATGAAATCGGGAGAGGAACAAGCACATTCGACGGTATTTCAATTGCATGGGCAATTACGGAATATCTGCACGAAAATCCAAAGGTGCAGGCAAAAACACTCTTTGCAACTCACTACCATGAGTTGAACGAAATGGCAACTATCTTTCCACGGATAAAAAATTACAAAGTTGAAGTCCGGGAATACGGCGACAAAGTAATTTTCCTTCACAAAGTTTCATCCGGCGGTGCGGACCATAGTTACGGAATACAGGTTGCACAAATGGCTGGTTTACCAAGCTTTGTCACGGACAGGGCGAAAGAAATTTTGTTTAACCTGGAGGGCAAGGAATTAACACCTTACGAAATAAAGAAAGCCAAATTGGAAAAATTTAAAAACCAGGATGATCTGCAGATTAGTCTATTCGAAGTAAAAGATGATGAGCTGAGAAAAGAGATTTCGGATATGCCGCTCGATAGTCTTACACCGCTGGAAGCGCTAAATAAATTAAATGAGTTGAAAAAGAAGATCGATGAAAAAAGGAAATAAAATAGAACAAGAGCATGAGCAAGATCAAATGACGGTTCGTTCTCACCCTTTTACTATTGCTCTTACTCTTATTCTTGCTCTTATACTGATTTCATGCGGCAGGAGCTATTCTCCCGAACAGAAGGCGTACGTGGCTAAAATTGAAAAAGAAAGACAAGAGAAAAACGATTACATGAAAAATGACCCGGATTCACCCTTTAATTACAAGGGTAAAATCACATTTCATAATTTGAATTACTTTGACGTTAACCCGGATTTTGTTTTTAAAAGTAAGCTATACGAGTACAGTCCAAAAGACACAGTTACAATTTACGGTACAAAGGGCGAACCGAGAAAAGTAATAAAGTACGGGTACGTTAAAATTGATTTTAAAGATAACCCGCTTAACGTCAACGTTTACGAAGGGAAAACAAGAAACGGTGAAGTTTATTACAGCATTTGGTTTACAGATGAAACGACCAATAAAGAAAGTTACGGCGTCGGCAAGTATTTGGATTTTGAAAAATCGGACAATCCCGATTTCATTTACACAATTGATTTTAACTTAGCTTATAATCCATATTGCGCTTACAGTCCCCACTACTCGTGCGCGATACCAACAAGGGAAGATTATATACCGGTAGCAATCGATGCCGGCGAGAAAAAATTTCACGAATAAATACGGAGATAAACATGGTAATAATCCTTGAAAAAAACACATCACAGGAACAAGTTGAAAAAATAGTTCACGCACTTGAAGGCTACGGGTTTCAAGTTCATAAATCCGTAGGGATGGAAAAAACGATTCTCGGTGCCATAGGTGTACAACCGAACTTCGATACTCGCAAAATCAAAATTATGGATGGTGTTGCCGACGTTTACCGCGTTACGACTCCGTATAAACTTGTCGGCAAAAATTTTCACGAGGAAAATACCGTCATCAAAATTAAAGATGTTGAAATCGGCGGCAACCAAATTACTCTGATAGCCGGACCATGCTCGATAGAAGATGAAGATCAAATTTTCAGATTGGCTAAGATTGTTTCTCAATCCGGTTCAAAAATATTACGCGGCGGGGCATTTAAGCCGAGAACTTCTCCCTATTCTTTTCAAGGCTTGGGCGAGGAAGGATTAAAATTAATCCGCGCTGCGGCTGACGAGTACAACCTTCTTGTAATCACAGAAGTAATGCAGATCGATCACATCGACATGATTGGAAAATACACAGACATATTCCAGGTTGGAGCGCGGAACATGCAAAATTTCTCTTTGATAAAAGAACTTGGCAAGACGAATATCCCGATCATGTTAAAAAGAGGAATTGCAGCAACGATTGAAGAATGGCTCATGTCGGCAGAATATATTCTTGCAAACGGAAACAAAAACGTTTTGTTATGCGAAAGAGGAATCAGAACTTTTGAAACATATACGCGAAACACATTCGATCTTTCGGCGATCCCGGTCGTTCATAAAAAGAGTCATCTACCTATAATTGCCGATCCGTCCCACGCAACTGGAATAAGAGACCAGGTGCCGCCGATGGCAAGAGCAGCAGTTGCAGCCGGAGCCGACGGAATAATGATTGAGATTCATGACGACCCGGAGAATGCACTCTCAGACGGACTGCAGGCTCTTCTGCCGGAAATGTATATTAAGTTAATCGACGAATTAAAATTAATCGCAGAAGCAATCGGCAGGAAAATTTAGGTGGAAATTAAAAAGATATCGATACTGGGATTAGGGCTTATCGGCGGCTCCTTAGCAAAAGCTTTCAAGCAAAACAGGAAAGATCTTGTAATTCATGGATTCGATAGAAAGGACGTTCTAGAGAGAGCTTTTAAAGACAAAACAATCGATTCCTTTAGTGAGGATGCAAACGAATGTCTGAAATCCGATGTTATTTTTATTTGTCTTCCGGTTGACACTTCATTGGAATATTTCAAAACATTTGCCGAACAATTGAACGAAAAACAAATTCTGTCGGATGTCTGCGGCGTAAAGAGTATATTCCAAAAAACGTGGGAGGAAAAAGAGAGAAAGGGATTTTACATCGGTGGGCATCCAATGACCGGCAAAGAAACCGGCGGTTATGAAAATTCCGACCCGTTCTTATTTGAGAACAGCATTTATATTTTAGACGAAACATCAAAAGATTTACCGGTAACCGGTTCATTTATTGACTTACTCAAAACTACGGGTGCGCGTATCACTTATCTAACTCCAAAAGTTCACGATATTATCATCGCTTCTGTGAGTCATTTGCCCCAATTATTATCGGTGGCGCTGATTAATTCGGCAAGCCTCAATGACAGCGATAAAAACTTTTTTGATTTTGCTGCCGGAGGTTTTCGTGATATGACCCGAATTGCTGCGAGCGATTTTATCATTTGGGAAGATATCTTCAGACATAACAAAAGAAATATCGAACTCGCCGTCGATAATTTTATCAACGATCTCCAGTTGATGAGAAAGTCAATTAATAGCGATGATTTTGAAAGTATTCACCAGAGATTTGAAAATGCACGAGTTAAGCGTGATGAGATTCCAAAAGCAAATAAAGGTTTTATAAATCCTCTTATTGATATTTTTATTTCAGTAAAGGACGAACCGGGGGTTCTAAGTAAAATAACTACAGAACTATTTAAGGAAGGTATAAACATAAAAGATATTGAACTTCTCAAAGTTCGAGTAGGTACCGGCGGAACATTCAGATTGGCATTTGAAAATCAAGACATTGCCAACAGAGCTAAAAAGATAATTCAAAATATTGGTTTCACAATCTCCTGAATTCCTTTCCCCACCTTTGAAAGGAGGGGAACTAAAGGGGTGGTTCGTGAGAATATTTAATAAAAAACATCTTAAGTCAAGACGCAAAACACTCCGCAACAATCCAGCCGATCCTGAATACCGACTTTGGTATTTCTTGAGAAAAAGTCAATTAGATAACAGAAAATTCAGAAGACATGAGAGCATTGGGAAATATATAGTCGACTTCTATTGCCCGGAAGAAAAATTAGTTATTGAAGTAGACGGCGCAGGACACCTAGATGAAGAAAACATTTTATCTGACAAAAAGAGAGACGACTTTTTGAAAAGCCTTGGATTGAATGTGTTGAGATTTCCAAATGAAGAAGTGCTATATAATACCGATTCTGTATTAGAAAAAATAAGAAGTAACTTTTGCACCACCCCGTCTTCCTAAAGGAAGCCACCCCTCCTCATAGAGGAGAGGATTTTTTAAAAATTTTATATTCACTAGTAAGTTGATTTAATCACTCCACCGTCAACCATAATCGTCGAGCCGGTTATAAATCCCGCTTGTTCAGAAGCCAAGTAGACAATTAAAGAAGCGATTTCATCCGGTCGGGCTAATCTTTTCATGGGAACATCGTTCGCCATTGAAGCCAAGACATGTTCGTGGGAATCACTGGATTGTTTAGCTCTATTGACTGCAAGCTCATACAATCTTGATGTGAGCGTGAATCCCGGGCCTACATTGTTTACTGTAATATTATGTTTCCCGATTTCAAGACTGAGAGTTTTCGCAAATGCAGTCACCGCACTTCTGAAGGCATTTGATAGAACAAGGTTGTCAATCGGCTGTTTGACTGAAATTGACGTAATGTTAATTATTCTTCCCCAATTTTTAGATTTCATATCGGGTAAAACCAATCGAGTAAATCTTACGGCACTCATCAAAACTTGGTTGAAACCGTATTCCCAATCATCATCCTTCATGTTTTCAAAAAAGCCCGGTGCGGGTCCACCGCAATTGTTAACGAGAATATCAATGTCTCCCAACCGTTCTTTCACAACACTTACGGCATTTTCAATATCAGCTAATTTATTAATATCACAAACTACCCACATCGGCTCAATGTTGAATGACGCTTTTATCTCTGTTGCAGTCTTCAATAAATTCTCTTTATTCCTTGAACAGATAGCAACTTTACATCCTTCCTTAACAAATAATTCGGCGGTTGCTCTTCCAATACCGGAACTTGCAGCCGATACTAAAACAGTTTTGTTGTTCAAATGCAGATTCATACTTACCTCTTGTCCGTGCATTTATTTTTTAATTGCTTTAAAATAAAAAATCCCGCTTTTATAAACGGGATTTTCTTTAAGCAATGATCGATAATTTAATTTTTCACAAGTGCTTCTTCATTTACAATCTGTTCGGTGTCAAGCGCAATAACCAGCTCTTCATTAGTAGGGATTCTTAATACCCTTACGCGGGATGAACTCTTTGAAATATCGACTTCGCTCATGGCATTTTCATTCAGATTTTCATCAAATTCAATCCCAAGATATTCCATATTCATCAATACTTTTCTTCTTACGAGAACAGAATTTTCACCAATGCCGCCGGTAAAAACAACTGCATCCAATCCGCCCATTGCAGCAGTGTATGCACCGATATATTTTTTAATCCTATAGCAAAAAACGTCAACTGCATTGATTGCTTTTTTATTTCCTTCTTTTATAGCTTCTTCAATTTCGCGCATATCGCTGCTTTCGCCGCTCAAACCAATCAAACCGCTGTGTTTATTTAAAAGAGTATTTGCTTCTGCAAGTGAGAGACCTTCCTTTCCCATAATATAGAGAATAACCGACGGATCAATATCCCCGCTCCTCGTTCCCATTATCAATCCCTCGAGCGGCGTGAAGCCCATTGTCGTATCAACCGATCTCCCGCCGTCGACCGCAGCCATGCTGCAGCCGTTTCCAAGATGTGCGGTAATTATTTTCAGATTTTCAATCGGTTGCCCTAACAAGTCGGCAGCTCTTTGAGAGACATACCCATGCGAAGTACCGTGGAAACCATACTTCCTAATTTTGTAACGTTTATAAAGTTCGTAAGGAATTCCATATAGATATGCTTTGGGAGGCATCTTAACATGAAACGCGGTATCAAAAACACAAACTTGCGGAGTGTTGGGAAGATGCTCTTTCGTTGCTTTTATACCCTTTATATTCGATGGATTATGCAGCGGTGCCAATTCGATGTTATCTTTAATTGCCTGCATAACTTGATTTGTAATCAGTACCGACTTGGAAAAAATTTCACCGCCGTGAACTACCCTGTGCCCCACCGCATCGATCTCTTTCTTATCCTTTATTACCCCGTGATTAGGACTAAGCAAAACCGCTATCACATATTCAATAGCAATTGTATGATCCAATATTTCACCGACGATTTTAATTTTTTCTTTCCCATGAGGAGTATGAGTTAAGACCGCACTTGCCATACCGATCCTTTCAACCATTCCTTTTGCTAAAGCAATTTTAGTCTCCGTATCGATGAATTGATATTTTATTGAAGAACTTCCGCAATTTAAAACCAAAACTTTCATTTTAACCTCTGAATCTATTCAATAATTTTTCCTTCGGAATCATACTTAAAAAAACCCTCATCGGTTTTTCTTCCGAGTTTTCTTTCGCGTACCATCTTTCTTAAGATTGGGCAAGGCCTGTACCGCGGTTCACCTAATGT